>DASUAS010000396.1:0-16342 GCA_035763625.1 Acidimicrobiia bacterium | reverse complement strand
GACGCCGATCCCGAGACCGTCCGCGCCAACGCGATCCGGCTGAGTGCCGCGACCCCGGTGCTCGTCGCCGGACTGCGCCGCGCGTCACGAGGGCTCGCGCCGATCGCGCCGCGCGACGACCTCGGCCACGCCGCCAACTACCTCTGGATGATCGACGGCGAGATCCCCGACCCGCGCCGTGCGCGCGCGGTCGAGCAGTACCTGATCCTCGGCATCGACCACGGGTTCAACGCCTCGACGTTCACCGCGCGCGTCGTCACGTCGACTGGCGCCGACGTCGGCGCCGCGGTGGTGGCCGCGCTCGGCGCATTGTCGGGGCCGCTCCACGGTGGCGCGCCGAGCCGCGCACTCGACACGCTCGACGCCATCGGCACCCCGGACCGGACCGAGGAATGGGTGCGCGACGCGGTCGCGCACGGCGACCGGATCATGGGGTTCGGTCACGCGGTCTACAAGACGGCCGACCCCCGCTCGGTGACGCTGCGCGACATCGCCCGTTCACTCGGAGGCCCACGCGTCGACTTCGCGGTGCAGGTGGAATCGACGGTCGAGCGTGTGCTCGCCGAGCTCAAGCCGGGTCGCGAGCTCCACACCAACGTGGAGTTCTACGCCGGTGTCGTGATGGAGCAGTGCGGCATCCCGCGCGAGCTGTTCACGTCGACGTTCGCCGCCAGCCGGGTGATCGGGTGGTGCGCGAACGTGCTCGAGCAGGCGACCGAGACCGCGATCATCCGTCCGAGCGCCCGCTACGTCGGCCCCGAGCCTCCGGTCCCCGTTCCCGACGCGCGGTAGCGAGGGTGAGTCAGCGGGCGGGGAGAGAGCGGCGGCAGAGGCCGCCGGTGCGGACGCGAGCGACGCGGGTCGGGCGGGACGGGGGTCAGGCCGCGAGCTCGCGCTCGTAGCGCTCGTGCACCGCGGGGTCGAAGCAGACGAAGCGGACCGTGTGCACGCCTGTGAGCGTCGCCCGCACGGTCTCGACCGCGATCCGGGTCGCGTCGGGGACGGGGTAGCCGTACGCCCCGGTGCTGATCGCGGGGAACGCCACCGATTCGGCGCCGATCTCGTCGGCGACCTCGAGGCAGCGGCGGTAGCAGCTCTGCAGCAGGCGGGCCTCGCCGCCCGTGCCACCCCGCCAGATCGGTCCGACGGTGTGGATCACGAAGTGGGCGGGCAGGTCGAAGGCGGGTGTCGCCTTCGCGTCGCCGAACGCGCACCCGCCGAGCTCCCGGCAGGCCTCGACCAGTTGGGGGCCGGCGGCGCGGTGGATGGCGCCGTCGACGCCACCACCGCCGAGGAGGGACGGGTTGGCGGCGTTGACGACCGCGTGGACGTGCTCGGTCGTGATGTCGCCCAGCGCGACCTCCAGGTGGGGCCCCACGAGGCGCAGCGTAGGTTCCCGGACCGTGGCGCTGCAGGGCCCGAGCGCGCGGACACCGGGCTGGGCTCGTGCCTCCGCAGTGCCGGCGGCACCTCCCGACGCGAAGAAGAAACCCCTTGCGCTCGGGTTCACAACCGAGCATAGTAACACCACTGTAATTCCAGAGGCGTCATTTCCGGCGTCCACAGCGTCTGCTTGGCAAGGGAGCACGCCGATGCCCGAACCCCTCACCATGAGCCCGACCACCTCGAGCCTCGCGGCCCTCGTGGCCACCCAGCGGTTCTCCGTCGACGGCGAGCGTCGCTGGCAGGAGGAGGCCAACTGCCTGGGGGTCGATCCCGACCTGTTCTTCCCCGAGCGGGGAGCGTCGACCCGGGAGGCCAAGGCCGTCTGCCGGAGCTGCGAGGTGCGGGTCGACTGCCTCGAGTACGCCCTCGCCCACGGCGAGAAGTTCGGGATCTGGGGCGGGCTCTCGGAGCGGGAACGGCGTCGGGTTCGCCGCCAGCGCGCGCTCGAGCGTCGCACCGCGCTCGGCGCCTAGCGGCTTCCTCCCCCGGGCACCCGGCTCAGTCGGGCTCGGCCCGTACCTCGGCCCGTACCTCGGGCCGGGTCCGGGTCCGGGTCCGCGTCCGGAGGCGCGCCTCGATCGTGTCGTCGGTCCCGATGCCCGACCACTCGAGGAACTCGACGTCGCAGCGGGCCAGCTCGGCCGCAGGAACGAGACCAACGAGCTCGACGCGCGCCACCGAGGTACCCGCGCCGCGCGCGAGCGCGTCGACCGAGCGGCACGCGTGCTGCAGCCCGGTGTGCTCGAGCGCGACCAGGTTCATCGACACCTGTGCGCGCGAGCGCGAGTCGAGGCGCACACCGAGCGCGCGGACGCCCGGAAGCCCACCGTCGCGCGCCCGCACGCGCGTGGCGATGCTGCGCGCCAGCGTGAGGTCGTCGCGTGCGAGCTCGCAGTTCACCGCGATCATCGGCGCGCGGGCTCCGACCGCGACCGCGCCGAGCGTCGGGTGCCGGTGCTGTGGTCCGGCATCGGGCGTGCGGGTGCGGAACGCCTCCCGCCGGGCGTCGGGGAGCGTGCGCCGGGACGGATCGGCGGCGTCGTAGAAGAAGACCGGCACCGCCAGTGCCCCGGCGACCCAGGCGCCGAACTCCTGCGCCGCACCGACGGCGTCGTCACTCGTGCTCCCGGCGAGCGCGACGAACGGCACCACGTCGAGGGCACCGAGGCGGGGATGCACACCCGTGTGCGCGGTCAGGTCGACGCGTTCGGCCACCACCTGCGCCAGCGACCGAACGGCGGCGGCGGTCTCGTCGCCGGCGAGGGTGAACACGGAGCGATGGTGGTCGGGATCGACGTGCCGGTCGAGCAGCGCGCGCCCGCAACTCGCGCTGAGTGCGTCGAGCACGGAGCGGTCGCGTCCCTCGGACACGTTCGGTACGCATTCGAGCATCCGTGCAGGGTACGGCGGAGCCGATGCACGACCACCGGTAGAGTGCCGCGCGATGAGCGGAGTGAAGATGCGTCTCGGCCTCGCGCTCCCGCAGTACGACTACTCGGTCGCGGGCGAGTCGCCGCTGCCGTGGGCGCGCGTCGTCGAGTGGGCGCGTGCCGCGGAGGCCGCGGGCTTCGACTCGCTCTGGTTGTCGGACCACCTCTTCCTCGACGTCTCGAAGTACGGCGGACCGCCCGACCGGCACGGCTGCCTCGACCCGGTGGTCGCGCTCGCGGCGCTCGCGTCCGAGGTCACCCGCGTCCGCCTCGGGACGCTGGTGCTGTGCGAGGCGTTGCGACCGGCATCGGTCCTGGCCAAGTCGCTCGCCAGCCTCGACGTCGTGTGCGGCGGGCGTCTCGACGTCGGCATCGGCGCCGGGTGGTACGAACCCGAGTACGCGGCCATCGGCATGGAGATGCCCAGCCCGGGGCAGCGACTCGACCGCTTGCGGGAGGCGGTGACGGTGCTCGGCGAGCTGCTGGGTGGGGGCCCGTGCACGTTCGACGGTCGCTACCACCGTGCCGCGGGTGCCGTGAACGAGCCCGCGGCGGTGCAGGTCCCCCGCCCGCCGGTCGTCGTCGGGGGCAAGGGGGATCGCCTGCTCTCGCTGGTCGCCGAGGTGGCCGACGGGTGGAACACCTGCTGGGTCTGGACGCCGGCGGCGTACGGCGACCGGCTGGAGGTCCTCGACCGGGCCTGCCACGCGATCGGGCGGGATCCGGGATCGGTGACCCGCTCCCTCGGGCTCTACACGTTGTGCGGCGAGGACGACCGTGACCTCGAGCGCCGCTTCGAACGGCTGCGCCGGCTCTCGCCGCCCGGTGTCCTCGACCGGGTGACGCTCGACCAGTGGCGCGAGGGGCGCCTGGTCGGGACGGTGGCCGAGGTCCAGGAGCAGGCCGCCCGGTGGTCGGCGCTGGGCGTCGAGACCCTGATCGTCGGGCTGGGATCGGTCCCGTTCGCGGTCACTGCGCTCGACGACCTCGAGCTCGTCGCCCACGCCATCCGAGGCTGACGGTGGTCTCCGGCGCCGCTAACCTGGTGGGATCCCCTCGAAAGGGTCCCCGCCATGAACCTCGGTGCGCCCGAGCTCCTCATCATCCTGGCCGTCGTCCTGCTCCTCTTCGGCAGCACGCGGCTCCCCAAGCTGGCCAAGTCCCTCGGGCAGGCGAGCAAGGAGTTCAAGAAGGGCGTCGACGGCGAAGGCGACGGCGACGACTCCAGCGACACGAAGAGCGCCTGACCCCCCGGCTCTCCGGGCCGGAACCGGGCCGGTCTGATCCTCCGGGAACCCGACGCCCCGGTTCCGTCGTTCTCGTCCATGCCTGACGGTGTCCCCACGTGGGAAGAGGTGGCGCGCGACCACGGGCGCTTCCTCTACAACGTGGCCTACCGCCTGGCCGGCAACGACGACGACGCACAGGATCTGGTCCAGGAAGCGCTCATCCGGGTCCGCAAGGGCCTCGAGCGCTACGAGCCCGGATCGCTGGAAGGCTGGTTGGCTCGGATCGTGACGAACGTGTTCCTGGACGAGGTCCGGCGTCGGAAGCGTCGCCCCGCCGACGCCCTCCCGGAGGATCCCGAGCGGGTCCTGCCGACGACGCCGGCCGCCGACGAGGTCTTCACCGGTCTCTCCGACGAGGTCCAGCAGGCGTTGGGGTCGCTGCCCGACGACTTCCGGGTGCCGGTCGTCCTGTGTGACGTCAGCGACCTGTCCTACGAGCAGATCGCGGACGCGACCGGCGTGCCCATCGGCACCGTCCGCTCGCGCATCCACCGCGGGCGCCGACTGCTGCGTGCCGCGCTCGTCGCCGACGGGGTGACGGGACCGTGACCGTCCACGACGACGCGCTCGATCCCGACATGCTGTCGGCGTACCTCGACGGCGAGCTCTCCGACGTCGAGCGCGCCGCGGTGGAGGCGCGGCTCGAGGTGTCGGCCGCGTGGCGAGACGAGCTGGCCGAGGTGCGGACCGCGCGTGACGCGCTGCGCGGGTTGCCCGCGCGCGAGGCGCCCGCCGGCTTCTGGGACGCGGTGCACGCGCGCGTCGTCGCCGACGACGACGATCGCGCCGACGCCGAAGCCGACGCGGTCGTACCGATCACCGTCGCGCCCATCACCGCCGCGAAGGCGCGTCCCCGTCGTCGGTGGGCCTGGGTGGCGGCATCGGCCGCGGCCGTGGCCGCGGTCGTCGCGATCGTCGTGGTGCCCCACCGCAGCGAGGTGTCGCCGAACGTGGCGGCCGTGGTCGCGCAGCACGGCGCGCAAGGCTCCGACCACGGTGACCCCGTGAGCATGCTCGCACCCGTCGGTCCGCTCGCCGGGTTCCGCCGGTGACGCGACTGGGGCGCCCGGCGACGGTCGCGCTCGGTGCGCTCGCCGCGCTCGCGATGGCGTGGCCGATCGCGGCAACCGCGGGTGCCGGCACCGACGCCGACGCGCAGCACGCGGCCCGCCTCGTCGGTGGGATGCGCGCCGCCGCCGAGGACCACGACTTCACCGGCGTCGCCACCGTCACCTGGACGTCCTCGAAGGGCGCGCAGCAGGCCCAGGTGCGCGTGACCGACGCCAGCGGCTCGGTCGCGGTCACCGCCGCCGACGGCCGCGCGGTGGTCGACGAGGGTCGGCGCACCTACCTGCGCGACCGCCTCGGCTGGACCGGGCTCGTGGTCGAGCCGACGAGCGGCCACATCCCCGCACCCGATCGGCGCTGGGCGCTCTCGACCGCGGGCACCAGCACCGTCGCCGGTCGCGCGGCCACCGTCGTCGTGGCCGCACGGGGCGACGGCACGCCCGCCCAGCGCCTCGTCGTCGACGACACGACCGGCCTGCTCCTGGCGCGCGAGGTGCTCGGACCGCGTGGCCGGGTCGAGCGCTCGGTGCGGTTCTCGAGCATCCACGTGGGTGAGCGCGCGCGTCCGCTGTCACCACCCACGGGTGTGCCCACGCGCGCGGCGGAGAAGCTCACGTCGGTGCCCGGCGGCTACCGCGCGCCGGCCACGCCCGCCGGTTTCGAGTTGGTGACGCGCTCACGCCATCCCGACGGCGTGCTCCTCTTCTACAGCGACGGACTCTTCACCGCGTCGGTGTTCGAACAGCAGGGCGACCTCGACTGGGGGTCACTGCCGCCCGGGGGCTCGGACACGCGGCTCGCGGACACCCGCACGCGCACCTTCCAGGAGGCGAGCGGTGCGGTCGCGGTGTGGGAGCGCGACGGACTCGTGTACACGTGCGTCACGGACGCGCCGAGTGACGTGTTCGGGCGCATGGTCGGTGCGCTCGCGTCCGACGATCGCAGCACGATCGAGTCGGTGGTCGACTTCGTGCTCGGTCCGTTCGGCTGGGGCTGACGACCGGTGGAGAGAAGGGCTCGCTAGCGAGCGAGCGTGACGGGTGCTTCGACGCGTCGACGGCGCAGGATGCGGCGACGTTCGCGCTCGGACGCACCACCCCACACACCGTGGTCGATGCGGTACGTCAGCGCGTACTCGAGGCACTCGGGCTGAACCGTGCACTGCGCGCAGATGCGGCGGGCCTTGTCGACCCCGACCCCGTCAGACGGGAAGAACTCGCCCGGCGCGAGCGAGCGACAGCGCGCCTGGAGCATCCACTCCTGCTCGCTGTGATCGGGGGGAGGGTTCAGGTCGTCCATGTGCACCCCAGAGGTTCGGCCAGAATCGAGTGGAGCGGATCGCCTGTTCAACGGTCCGGGCCGGTGCCCGGTTCCCGTAGCCTGACAGAGATCGTACGCCGAGTCCCGTCAGGTGCCGGCAACACCCGCGGAGCGCGCCTTGCCCGAATCGCCCACCGAACCGACGCCCGCGCAATCGCCCGGGCCGCCGCCCCCTGCCGCTGGATCGCACGGTTGGGGCGGGTTCGCGGCTTCCGGGCCGGTGGGGCCGTCGCCGACGGCCGACGATCCGCCCACCGAACGGGCAGAGACGCCGACCGCGGCGCTGGCGGCCGCGCGGTCGCAGTCGGAGCCCGGCTCCGATCGCGCTCCTGACGCTCGTCGCTCCGGTGGGTGGCGATCGGCGCTGGTGGGCGCCGTCGTCGGCGCGGTGATCGGCGCGCTGGTGGCGGGCGGCATCGTGGCGCTCGCGGTCGACGACGACGCCGGATCGTCGAGCTCCGGCGCCACTGCGGTCGTGGTGCGCCCCTCCGACCGCATCTCGTCGCACTCGGGTGACATCGGGACGATCCTGAAGGGTGCGGTGCCGGCGGTCGTCGCGATCGTCGACGACGGCGGCCCCGATTCGGGAGGCGCAGCCGGCACCGGCTTCGTGATCTCGTCCGACGGCGTCATCGTCACCAACAACCACGTCGTCGAGGGTGCCCACGAGATCCAGGCCGTCTTCTCCGACGGCACGACACGCGACGCGAAGGTCCTGGGTCGCAACGAGCCGAGCGACCTCGCGGTCGTGAAGGTCGACGCCAGCGGGCTGCCGACGATCGCCCTCGGCGACTCGGACCGGGTGCAGGTGGGAGACGACGTCGTCGCCATCGGGAACGCGCTCGCGCTGCAGGGCGGTCTCACCGTGACGCGCGGGATCATCTCCGGATTGCACCGCGAGGTCGACACGAACACCGGCAGCGCGCTCGAGGACGTCCTCCAGACCGACGCCGCCATCAACCCCGGCAACTCGGGCGGACCGCTCGTCGACGCGCAGGGCCGGGTGATCGGGATCAACACCGCGATCGCCGACCCGGGCAGTGCGCAGAACGTCGGCTTCGCGATCCCGATCTCGAACGCCACCGCGATCATCGAGCAGCTGCGCCAGGGGCGTCAGCCCGCGTTGCTCGGGGTGAAGACCATCGACGTCGACCAGGCGAAGGTCGACGGCGAGAACGTCGACGTGGATCACGGGGCGTACGTGCAGGACGTCACCAGCGGCACCGCCGCCGCACGTGCAGGAATCAAGGCGGGGGACGTCGTGGTGTCGGTCGACGGCAAGCCCATCGCCAGTGCGGCGGCGCTCGGCGGCGCGATCCGCCAGCACAAGCCCGGCGACGAGGTGACGATCGAGCTCGACCGCCAGGGCGATTCGGTCACCGTGCACGCGACCCTCACCGAGGCCCCCGACTCCTAGCGACGTCCTCGCCGGCGCTGCCACCGCGGGGGTTGCGAGGGTCGGCCGCTACGCTGGCCCGCATGTCGATGGAGTCCGAAGAGCTCGAGCAGGTACCGCCGCAGGGTCACGTGAAGGTCGTGTACCTCGGTCCGGTCGCGCCGCACTGGGAGGTCCACGGCATCTTCGGCGACGGCCGCATGATCGACGAGTTCCGCCAGCGCGCCGTGGCCCGTCTGCAGCTGCTGCCGCCCCACGACCCGCAGTTCCGCCGCAACCGCGAGCGGGTCGCGCGCGACGCCGAACGCGAGCACCTCATCCTGGAGTGGGACCTCGGCTACGACGAGGATTCGTAGGTCACTCCTCGGGTGACGGGTGCTCGCCGGTCACCATGAAACCGACGCGCTCGGCGATCGTGACCGCGTGGTCGGCGATTCGCTCGTAGTGCCGTCCCACCAACGCCATCTGCACCGCGAGGAGCACCGTGCCCTCGTCGCTGCCGTCGCCGGCGAGCACGTGTCGGAACAAGCTCTTGGTGAGCTCGTCCATCGCGTCGTCCATGTCGGCGAGTGCGGCCGCCCACGACGGGTCGGAGTCGGCGAACGCGTCGATCGCGACACGCGTCTGGTTGCTCGCCTGCGTGCCCATGCGGTCGATGATCCCGCGCAGCTTCGGGTCGAGCTGGTGCGGGTACAGCCGGCGCGTCGTCTTGGCGACGTTCACCATGAGGTCGGCGCTGCGTTCGAGCTCGTGCGCGACGCGCATCACCGTGACGAGGAACCGCAGGTCGGTGGCGAGTGGTTGCTGACGCGCGAGCAGGAGGAAGGTGCGATCTTCGATCGTGTGGGTGAGCTCGTCGATGACGTCGTCGGCCTCGATGACGTCCTCGGCCGCGCTGAGGTCGCTGTCGAGCAGCGCCTGCGTCCCGGCCGCGATGGCTTCCGTCGTGAGCGCGGCGAGTCGGATGACGTCGGTGCGCAGCTCGTCGAGGCTCTCGTGGAAGGTCTTGCGAGCTTCTTCCGCGGGCGCACCGTCGGGTAGGGGTGTGGTGGTCACGACGCCTCCGATGGTCTTGGACCGGGCGATCTTGTCGCGTGCAGCCGGCGCGTAGCCCGTCTGCACCCTAGGACGTGGGTGCTCTTCACTGCTCGTTCACGCGTCGGCCACACGCGGGCAACGGCGTCGAAACCCGGCCGCCGTAGCGTGACCGTCAACCGAGAACGGCTCCCGGGTCCCCCCTCCGAGAGCAGTTCCGGGATCGGGCTCTTCACGGTCGTGAGTGCGCGGCCGGCGAAGAGTCGAACGGAGAGTGCGGGGCCGGGAACCCCCCGTTCCCGGCCCCGAGCTCTCCGACAGGAACGACGCGCGACCGCCGGGCCGGTCGGGAACCCCCCACCTTCTTCCAGGTCCCGGCCCCGAGCTCTCCGACAGGAGCGACGCGCGACGTCGAGGCGGACTTCGTCGACGCGTGCGCGCACCCGCGGGTCGGACTGGTCGGGCACCACCTCCGAGGAGACCACCCGGTGATCATGGTGGGGTGCGCCCACGGAGTCGTGGCGCTCCCCTGACTGTTTCCCCCGTGTTCACCTTGCGGTCACCACGAGGCCACAGCGCGGCCACGGTGCCTTCGTACGCTCCGCGCGTAACAACGGAACAATCCGCTTTCAGGGAGGAACACCCGCATGCTCCGTTCGCTCGCTCGTCGCGGCGGCATCCTGCTCGCGGCGCTGGCGCTCCCGGTGCTGTGCATCGGCACCGGCGCGACCGCCTCCACGCCGTCCCGGGCGAAGGTCGCGTCCGCGACGCTCAACGGCGACGGCTCCACGTTCCAGCTCGTCTTCAACCAGGTGGTCATCGGTGCCTTCAAGCAGCAGCAGAAGGGCGTGACCATCAACTACCAGCCCACCGGCTCCGGCGCCGGCCGCACGGACTTCGTGAACGGCACCGTCGACTTCGCGGGGACCGACGCGGCCTACAAGAGCTCGGACCCCCAGCCGCCGAAGCCGTTCTTCTACTTCCCGACCGTGGTGGCGCCGATCACGGTGTCGTACAACCTCTCCGGCGTGAAGCTCCATCTCTCGGCCGACACGATCGCCAAGATCTTCTCCGGCGACGTCACCAAGTGGAACGACGCCGCGATCAAGGCCGACAACCCCAAGGCGAAGCTTCCGGGCACCACGATCACGGTCGTGCACCGCAGCGACAGCTCGGGCACGACGCAGAACTTCACCAGCTTCCTCACCAAGGCGGCGCCGTCGTCGTGGACGCTGGGCAGCAGCTCGACCATCAGTTGGCCGGAGGGTACGCAGGGCGCGACCGGCAACGGTGGCGTGGCCAAGCTCGTGAAGGACACCGACGGCGCCATCGGCTACGTCGACTTCTCCGACGCCGTCGCTGCCGAGCTCACCTACGCGTCGATCAAGAACCCGGCCGGCAAGTTCGTCAAGCCCACCCTCGCCTCGGCCTCCGCGGCGGCGCAGGGTGCTGCGATCAACGACGACCTCACCTACGACCCGATCAACTCGGACGGGGCGGCGGCATACCCGATCACCTCGCCGACCTGGATCATCGCCTACCAGGCGCAGACCGACACGGCCAAGGGCAACGCCCTCAAGGGATGGCTCAACTACATCTACGGCGACGGCCAGCAGCTGGCCTCGTCGGTGGACTACGCGCCCCTGCCCAAGGGGCTCGTGAAGCAGGCGCGGGCGCAGGTCGAGCAGATCACCGTTCCTGCGTCGTGACCTCGAGCGGGACGTGCACGGGACGGGTCCCCCCGCTCGTCCCGTGCCCCCGCTCGACGACCTCCCGACTCGCGTAGATTCCGGACCTCGAGATGGCAGTGACGGCTCCGCCCCGACCGAACGACTCGCCGGCGCAGCCGCCGCGCGGGCTCGGCTCGGGACCACGGCCGCCGGGCATCTTCGCCGATCAGCTCTTCAAGTGGGTCGCGCTGGCGAGCGGGTTGCTCGTGCTCGCGATCCTCGCCCTCATCGCCTACACGACCACGAAGAACGCGTGGCCGTGGTTCCGCGAAGAGGGCTTCGGCATCTTCGCCGACAACTGGGATCCCGCGAAGGGCCAGTACGGCGCCGGGGCGATGATCTACGGCACCTTCCTCGTGGGCATCATCGCCCTCGTGATCTCGGTGCCGGTGAGCATCGGGATCGCGCTCTTCGTGAACGAGGTCGCACCCCGGCGCCTCGGCAAGCCGATCATCTACGTCGTCGACCTGCTCGCCGCGATCCCCTCGGTCGTCTACGGGTTGTGGGCGTTGGCCGTGCTCGCGCAGCCGCTCGCCGACATCTACCAGAGCATCAGCGACGCGACGTCGGGCATCCCGATCATCGGTGACCTCACCGCCGACCCCAGCAAGAGCGGCCTGAGCTTCATGACCGCCGGCATCATCGTCGCGATCATGATCACGCCGATCATCACGTCGCTCACGCGCGAGGTGTTCGCGACCACGCCCGCGTCGCTCAAGGAGGCGGCCTACGCCATGGGCGCAACCCGGTGGGAGATGATCAAAGGCGCGATCTTCCCCCACAGCCGCGGAGGCGTCGTGTCGGCGGTGATGATCGGCCTCGGGCGCGCGATCGGTGAGACCATCGCCGTCGCCCTCTTGATCGGCAGCTCGCAGCACGTCAGCGCGCACCTCTTCGGGCCCGGCGACACGCTGGCGTCGATCATCGCCAACCAGTTCAACGAGGCGACCGGGATCCAGCGCGCCGCGCTCATCGGCATGGGTGTCGTGCTCCTCGTCCTCACGGTCGGTGTGGGCATCCTCGCTCGCGGGATCGTGAACCGCTACGACCGTCGTTCCGGAGCGGTCGCATGACCGCCGTCGCCTCGCCCCGGCTCTCGCCGCTCCCGAAGTCGGGCCGGCGCAAGGCGAAGAACGCGATCGCAACCGTGCTGATCTCGCTCGCCTTCCTGATCGCGCTCGTGCCGTTGGTCTTCCTCGTCGTCTACGTGGTGCAGCAGGGTTCGAAGGTCATCAGCTGGGACTTCCTCAGCGCCGACCTCCCGTTCGTCGAGCGGTTCCCCGGCGGAGGGATGGGTCCGGCGGTGGTCGGCACCCTGCTGATCACCGGTGCCGCGTCGCTCATGGCGATACCGCTCGGCATCCTCGGTGGCATCTACCTCAACGAGTACGGCGGCAAGAGCCCGCTCGCCCGGTTCATCCGCTTCCTCTCCGAGGTGATGACCGGCGTGCCGTCGATCGTGATGGGCCTCTTCATCTACACGTTGGTGGTGCTCAACACCAAGGAGAAGACGGGCTTCGCCGGCGCGCTCGCACTGGCGTGCCTGATGCTGCCGATCGTCATCCGCACCACCGACCAGATGCTCGCTCTCGTGCCGCTCGAGCTGCGTGAGGGCAGCTATGCGCTCGGCAGCCGCAAGGCCCACACCATCCGCACCGTCGTCCTGCCGAACGCCGCCGCGGGCATCGTCAGCGGCGCCCTGATCGCGGTCGCGCGCGCAGCCGGGGAGACCGCGCCGCTCCTCTTCACCATCGGCGTCGTCACCGAGACCAACACCAACCTCTTCAAGGGCCAGAACACCGCGCTCTCCGTGCAGATCTTCAACAACGCCACCTCGCCGTTCTCCGTGCAGCAGGACCGCGCGTGGGGCGCCGCGCTCACGCTCATCGCCATCGTGTTCGTCGCCACCATCGCGGCCCGCCTGGTCACGACGTTCTTCGCCCGGAGACAGACGGCATGACCCCGGAGGACGGACCTGTGCCCACGCTCACCGAGCCCACCGCTAACGTCATCGACGTGACGACCGACGTCGACGCCCCGTTCGCCGACGTCGAGGCGCCCGCTCCGCCGGCCGCCGGCGAGGAGCCCGAGCGCCAGCGGGAGCTCGTCTTCGAGCTGCAGGGTGTCGAGGTGAAGTACAGCGGTCACAGCGCGGTGCGCGACGTCGACCTCGACATCGCCGCCAACGAGATCACCGCGTTCATCGGTCCGTCCGGGTGCGGCAAGACGACGGTGCTGCGCTGCCTCAACCGCATGCACGACCTCACCCCCGGCGCGCAAGTGCTCGGCAGAGTCGAGTACCACGGTGAGAACCTCTACGGCGCCAAGGTCGACCCGGCGGAGGTGCGCCGCCGCATCGGCATGGTGTTCCAGAAGCCGAACCCGTTCCCCAAGACGATCTTCGACAACGTGGCCTACGGACCGAAGCTCAACGGCAAGAAGCGCTCCGAGCTCGGAGACATCGTCGAGCACGCGCTCACCCGTGCCGCGCTCTGGGACGAGGTCAAGCACAAGCTCAAGCACAGCGGATTGTCGTTGTCGGGTGGGCAGCAGCAACGTCTGTGCATCGCGCGCGCCATCGCGGTCGAACCCGATGTCGTGCTGATGGACGAGCCGTGCTCTGCGCTCGATCCGATCGCCACCGCGCGCATCGAGGACCTGATGGAAGAGCTCAAGGCCGAGTTCACCATCGTCATCGTCACGCACAACATGCAGCAAGCGGCACGTACGTCCGACCGCACCGCGTTCTTCACCGCCGACGTCGACGACGAGGGTCGCCGGGTCGGCCGACTGGTCGAGTACGACGTCACCGAGAAGTTGTTCACGGCGCCCGCCGACGCCCGCACCGAGGGGTACATCACGGGGCGGTTCGGTTGAACCAGATCCGACGTTCAGCGCGGCCGAGGCGGCCGTCGCCGGCGGGAGCGGTTGTCGAGCGCGGAACCCGCGGCCAGCAGGAGGTACACCCCGGCCACCGCGAGTGCGAACCAGCGGAGGTCGGTGGGCGTCAGCGGCACGAGCAGCAGGCACACGAGCGCCGAGCCGAGGAAGAACACCGCGCGGCGGTCCATCAGAAGGCCTTGAGGATCCCGTACGCGGCGGCGGCCATCAGGGCCGCGCCGGGAATGGTGAACACCCAGGCCCAGACCACCCGACCGGCGACGCCCCACCGCACCGCCGCCAGGCGTTGGCTGGCGCCGACGCCGACGATGCCACCGGTGATCGTGTGGGTCGTCGACACGGGGATGCCCTGCGCCGACGTGAAGAACAGCATCCCGGCCGCGGCCGACTCCGCGCACACACCGCCGACCGGCTTGATGCGGGTCAGCTTCGATCCCATGGTCTTGACGATCCGCCACCCGCCCGTGAGCGTGCCCAACGCGATGGCGGTGTGGGCGCCGAGCACCACCCAGAGCGGGACGTCGGCGTTCTTCCCGGCGTGGCCGGTCGCGATGAGCAATGCGAGGATCACGCCCATCGTCTTCTGCGCGTCGTTCGCCCCGTGTCCGAGGCTGTACGCGCCGGCCGAGACGAGCTGCAGGTGGCGGAAGCCACGGTTCAGGCGCTCGACCTTCTTCGAACGGTGCACGCTCCAGAGCACGATCATCATCATGACGAACGACGCCGCCAGCCCGGCGAGCGGTGCCAGCACGATGAAGACCGCGATCGTCCGGAGACCTTCCCACACCAACACGCCGAAGCCCGCCTTCGCCACCGCGGCGCCGGCCATCCCGCCGATCAGCGCGTGCGACGACGAGGTGGGCAGCCCCAGGAAGAACGTGATGAGGTTCCAGGCGATGGCGCCGAGCAGCGCGGCGAAGATGAGCCCGATCGAGATGACGCTCTGGTCGACGACGTCGTTGGCGATCGTGTTGGCGACGTGGGTCCCGAAGATGAGGAACGCGGCGAAATTGAAGAAGGCCGCCCACGCGACCGCGAAGCGGGGCGACAGGACGCGCGTCGAGACGACGGTGGCGATCGAGTTGGCTGCGTCGTGGAAGCCGTTGACGAAGTCGAACGCGAGCGCGACGGCCACGACGATGCAAAGAGCGAGGGTCTGCACGAGGTCGCTACGCGTGCTTCAGGACGATGCTCTCGACGATGTCGGAGATGTTCTCGATCGCGTTGACGGACTTCTCGATCGCCTCGACGACGTCCTTCCACTTGAGCACGTTGAACGCCTTGAACTCGCCCGAGAAGAGGTGAGCGACGAGCCGCCGGTAGACGTGGTCACCTTCGCTCTCGAGTCTGCCGATCGCCTCCAGCTCGGAGTCCATGTCGCGCAGGCGCGGCAGCTTGGCGATGAGGGCGACGTTGGCGTCGGCCGCCTTCACGAGGATGTCGGCGAGGTCGCGCACCTCGGGCAGCGGCTTCACGACCCGGTGCAGCACGAGCAGGTCGGCGGCACCCTGCATCTCGTCGACGACGTCGTCGAGCTCCTCGGTGAGCGCGTGGATGTCTTCGCGGTCGAACGGCGTGACGAAGCTCTTGTTGAGGCGCAGGAGGATCTCACGGGTGATCTCGTCGCCCCGCGACTCGCAGTCGCCGATGAGGTTGACCAACTTCTCGACGTCGCGGGTCGTGGGCTCGAGGCCCGGATCGTCGGAGTAGTGGTCGAGGAGGTCCCGGAAGCGTCGGGCGCACTCGGCGACGTTCTCGGCTGCGTCGTCGAACAACGGGTAGAACCCGTCGTCGCGAGGGAAGAGCCGGAATCGCACTGCTGCTCCTTCTGCGCCTTCGACCGAGCGGGTGCCCCGGTGGTTCGGGGTGGCGGTCTCCCGGGAACGGTAACCGGTACCGCTGACGGAGGAGGGAACAGGCGGTGAGCCCCCGACGCGACCAGCCCGCCGTCGCGGCCGCAGAACGTCAGGCGGCGGATGCGACCGTCACCGCGTCGCGGTTCCGGAAGCAGCGAGACCGCCTCGCCGCCGCGCTCGCCGAGTCGGTGGAGGGGGTCGTCATCGTCGACCGGGACGGCATCGAGGTGTTCCGCAACGAGGTGGCCGAACGCTTCCGCAACGCCCGCCACGCCGACGCCGTCGTCGAGCGCACGATCGGGTCGATGCTCGAGGCCGCGGTGACGGGCGAGGAGTCGGAGCAGGACCTCCAGATCTTCGGGCCGCCGCGTTCGCGGCTCCGCCTGCGGGGGTTCCCCCTCGTCGTCGACGGCGAGCCGACCGGTGCCGCCGTCTACGTGCACGACATCTCCGAGGTGCACCGGGTCGACAACGTGCGGCGCGACTTCGTCGCCAACGTGAGCCACGAGCTCAAGACGCCGATCGGCGCGCTCGAGCTGCTCGCCGAGACCCTCGCCGCGGAGCACGACCCCGACGTCGCCCGGCCGCTCGTCGAACGGCTGGCCAAGGAGGCGGAACGGCTCGGTCGCATCGTCGACGACCTGCTCGACCTCAGCCTCATCGAGACGCAGGAGGCGGTGCCGACCGAGGTGTTCGCGGTCGACGCCCTGGTCGACGAGGCCGTCGACCGTCTGCGACCGTCGGCCATGGTCGCGGACATCGGCCTCCAGGTGCACCACGGCAGCGGCGGCGCTTCGATCGAGTGCGACCGGCGCCAGGTCGTCAGCGCGATCGTCAACCTGCTCGACAACGCGGTGAAGTACTCCGAGAG
>DASUAS010000395.1:0-2381 GCA_035763625.1 Acidimicrobiia bacterium | reverse complement strand
TCACCGCCTCCTTCACGTCGACCCCCATGCGCTCCCACGTCTCCTGCTGCAGGAAGCGGTCGCGCATCCGCACCGCGGCCTCGAACGCGAACTCCTGGCGCTCGCGGATCTCCGCCGCACCGAGCCCCTGGTAGTACTCCTGCAGCGACAGCACACCGAACGCGACGTGACGGGCTTCGTCGCTCATCACGTACCGCAGCAGCTGCTTGAGCAACGGCTCGGTCGTCATCTGGTGCAGGAAGCCGAACGCGGCGAGGGCGAGGCCCTCGACCATGATCTGCATGCCGAGGTACGTCATGTCCCAGCGACTGTCGGCGACGATGTCGTCGAGCAGCATCTTGAGGTGCGCGTTGATCGGGTAGTGGCCCGACAGCTTGGTGTTGAGATAGCGCCCGAACACCTCGACGTGACGCGCCTCGTCCATCACCTGCGTGGCCGCGTAGTACTTGGCGTCGATCCAGGGGACGGTCTCCACGATCTGCGCGGTGCAGATCAGCGCGCCCTGCTCACCGTGCATGAACTGGGACAGCGTCCAGTTCTGCGACTCGACGCCGAACTGGGTCCACTCCTTGTCGCCCCACTTCTCGAACGGCGTGCCGGCGAGGTCCATCTGCTGACCGATGCCGTTCTGGTTCTGGTTGTTGCGCGCCACCTCCTCCTGGTCGACCTCGATGTCCCAGGGCAGGTCGTTGGCGTTCCACTGCGAGGTCTTCGCCTTCTCGTACAGCTTCACCAGCGCGGGGCGGCTCCGCTCGTAGTTCCACGTGAAGATCGCGTCGGCGTCGGCATGGACGGCGTGCTGCACCTCGGCGACGTCGGTGTTGGTGACCGCGAGGATCGCGTCGTAGTCGTTGATGTCGTCGCGGCCGATGATGGCGGCGTGGCCGGTCGTGGATGCGTGGCTGGTCATGACACTTCCCTCTGTTCGGTGAGGCCGGCCGGTGCGAGACCGGGAAGTACGAGTCGTTCGAGGAACGCGCGGGCGGTGGCGGGATCGGTGAGGTCGACGGGCGGGTGCGGCATGAGCGCGTAGGAGCGCAGGAGGCGGGCGAGCCAGTCGCCCGCGCGGGTCGCGGCGTCGGGTGACAGCCAGCGGTCGAACGCAGGCGCGATCGCGTCGCCCACGGTGACGAGCACGCGGTCGCCGGGACCGAACGCGAGGTGCCCGAGCACCGCTTCCGGTTCGTGCGCGAGGAGGAACTGGAGCGCGTCGTGCGCGCGCAGCTCTCGTGCACCGCGCGCCACGACCGCGACCACGGCGTCGGCGAAGGTGGCCTCGACGCGGCCGGCATCGACCAGCGCGGTCGTGATGCGGTCGTGCTCGGCGACGACGGCAGCGCGGATGATCGCCGGCTTGCCGTCGTAGTAGCGGTAGAGCGTGGCGCGGGAGCAGCCCGCTTCGCGGGCGATGTCGTCGACCGTCGTCTTCGCCAGCCCGAATCGCCCGATGCAGACCAGGGCGGCGTCGCGTATCCGCCTCTCCGTGGGAGCCTGGTTGGTGGGGACCGGGGCGACGGTCAAGGTCATCAGCTGAGACGATACACCAGATTCTGTCTCATCGGGCCAGGCCTCACGTCACGAGCACCCCGCCCAGGAGCTCGTGTCGCACCAGCCGGCGGGCCTCGGCCGGATCGGTCAGGTCGTGGCGTCCGGGCGACGAGATCAGCGACAGCGAGAGCCGGGCCACGTACTCGGCGGTGAGGACCAGGTCGACACCGGGATCGACCCGGCCGCGGTCGCGGTCCCGTTCGAGGAGCGGGAGGAAGTACGCGGCGATCGCACCGATCACCCGGTGCTGCTGCAGGGTGATGAGCGCGTTGAGGCGGTCGGGCTCGGTTTCGAGCACCTTCTGCAGCACCGCGTGCTCGCGCAGCTCGTGCCGGGCGAGCGGCAGCGCGCGTTCGAGGAACTCGGGGAAGTCGGCCGCGTCACCGAGCTCCTCGCCGAGGTGCAGGAAGAAGCGGTCCATCTCCCAGCCCACGGTGTCGCGGAGCAGCTGGTCCTTCCCGCCGGGGAAGGCGCGGTAGATGGTGGCGCGGGAGACGCCCGACGCGGCGGCGACGTCGTCGACGGTGGTCTTCGCCATGCCGTGACGCGCGATGCACTCGTACGCGCCGCGCAGCACGCGCTGCCGGGTGTCGTCCCCGGCCGGCATCAGTCGGCCCCCTTCAACCGATCAGGCGGGCTCAGAGGTCCAGCAGTGGATCGAGCCCGACGGTGAGGCCCGGTCGCTCGGCCACCGACTTCACCGCCAGCACGACTCCGGGCATGAACGACGTGCGGTCGTAGGAGTCGTGGCGGATCGAGAGCGACTGCCCCGCGGTCCCGAGGAGCACCTCCTCGTGAGCCACCAACCCGCGCAGGCGCACCGAGTGGACGTG
>DASUAS010000394.1:0-13131 GCA_035763625.1 Acidimicrobiia bacterium | reverse complement strand
CAGGCGGCACCTTGCGTCTGCCAGAAGGCCAGGATCTCGTCGCGGCCGCGCAGCCACATCTCGAACGGCGGCATCGACTGCGTCGCGTCCTCGTGGATGAGCGACGTGAGCGAGTCCATGTCGTAGCGCTCGAACGCATCGACGTAGCGGTCGAGCAATTCCTGTTGCGCGTCGTCCATCGGCATCACCGGGTCGCTGTCGGTGATGTTGCACTCCGCAATCGTCGACCGCGCGCGCTGCAGGGCGCTGTTGACCGACGCGTCGCTCGTGCCGAGCAGCTCCGCGACCTCGGTGGCGCGCCAGCGCACGACGTCGCGCAGGAGCAGCACGGCGCGCTGTCGCGGGGGGAGGTGCTGCAGCGCGGCGATGAACGCCAGCCGGATGGTCTCGCGCGCCTCCGCGAGGTCGGCGGGGTCACCGTCGATCGGCAGCACGCGGTCGTCGGGCACCGGCAGCACCCACTCCGACTCGGGCAGCACCGCCTCCGCGGGGGTGTCGGCGCGCGACGGGCCGGCGAGATCCATCGGGCGCGCCCGCCGGTTGCGGCTGTTGAGCATGTCGAGGCACACGTTGGTGGCGATGCGGTACAGCCACGACCGCAGCTGCGATCGGCCCTCGAACCCGTCGTACGAGCGCCAGGCCCGCACCATGGTCTCCTGCACCGCGTCCTCGGCCTCGAACGACGAGCCGAGCATCCGGTAGCAGTGGGCGGTGAGCTCCCGGCGGTAGCGCTCCAGGACCTCGTCGAGCCCGACGTCGGCCACCTCGGTCATCCCCGCAGGGTAGTGCTGGGTCAGCGTCATGCGATGAGGACCGCGGAGACTCCGAGAACTCATCGGTCCCCGCCGTGACCCGTCGTCGTCAGGGCGGTCACGGCCGTCAGGGCGAGAGCCCGCTGCACTCCCGACGTGCATTCCACTCCGCGACGTCGGCGTCGGCAGCCGCGCCGGTCTCGGGCACCGGGACGCCGTTGGTGATGCGGGCCGGGACCCACGAGTAGTCGTCGACCTCGCGGCCGGTCGCGGTGACCTTCAGGACACCGCTGCGCCCCGATTCGCCGTCCTCGCGCCAGTACACGAAGTTGCCCAGTCCGTACGCGACCAGCGCGGGGCCGACCTTGCCGGCACCGAACACCCGGTGCGCATGGCTGCCGACGATGATGTCGGCGCCCGCACCGAGCAGCGCGGTGGCGAGGTCCTGCTGCTCGGCCGACGCGCACCAGGTCTCCTCCGTTCCCCAGTGCAAGAACACGACGAGGGTGTCGACCTCGGGTCGGACCTTCGCCACCTCGGCGAGCAGGCGGGTCCGGTCGATGGAGAACGCGATGCCCGCCTGCGCGTCGGTGGCCGACCACGACGGCACGAGCGCGGGCTCGAGCCAGTCGCTGGCGCTGACGATGGCGATGCGCTGGCCCTTGATCGTGGTGCGGTACGGCCGGTACGCCTCGTCGGCGTCGTGGCCGATGCCGGTGACCGGAAGCTTGGACGCGGCGATGGCGGCGAACGTGTCCTGCATGCCACTCGGTCCGTAGTCGAGCGAGTGGTTGTTCGCCATGTTCACCACGTCGACGCCGGCGGCCTGCAACGCGTCGAAGGTCTGCGCGGGTGAGCGGAAGTGGTAGTTCTTCCCCGCGACCGGCTCGCCGCCCTGGGTGATCGCGGTCTCGACGTTGACCATGGTGAGGTCGGCGTCGGAGAGCACCGGTGCGATCGCATCGAGCACGTGGCGCGGTGCTGCTCGCACCTGCTCCGCGAGCGGGGGTGCGGCGGGTGGGGGCCCGTCCTCGGTGTCCCACTGCTCCGGGAAGTTCACGTCGCCGGCGAACGCGAACGTCACCGGGTTGCCACTCCCACGTGGTCCCCGCGTCGTCGAGGTCGCGGCGGGGGCGGTCGTCGGCGCGGCGCGGGAGGAGGAGGGGGAGGAGCTCGGCGGCTCCGAGGCGGGAGCACCACGCGACGCACCGTCGCCGTTCCCGCCGTCACGCGTGGAGGACACGACGATCGCGACGGCGACCACGAGGACCGTCAGCACCGCACCGATCAGGTACCGGCGCATCTCGTCACCGCCCGTCGCTCACCGTGCGATGGTACGGCCTCGACCCTTCCGCCGCGCTCGCGGCGTTGGTGGGGGTTCGTCGGCCTCGATGGCGCGGGTCACCAACGAGAGCAACCACGTGGTCGCCTCGGTGGCGTCGTCGCCCGAGAGCTCCCAGGCGCCGACCAGCCGCTCGTAGGTCGGCATGTTCCACACGATGTCGAGCAGCGCGGCGACCGTACGGCGCTCGGCTCCGGTCCACTCGGGCGTCGCCTCGGTGACCGCCCGCAGCATCGCCTGGCGTCGCCGCTGGTCGACAGCGACGAACGTCGGGGCGCGGGGGTCGTCGGCCGCCGCGCCTGCCGCGAACGACCGTCGTGACGAGAAGACGCGCGCGGTGATCTCGGGGAGGGTCGACAGGTCGAGGTCTTCGTACGCGACACCCGCCTCTTCCTCCAGGCGCGCCATCACCGCGTCGTGCAGGTGCTGCTCGGTGGGGAAGTGGCGGTACACGGTGCGCTCGCCCACGCCGGCGCGCTCGGCGACCGCGCGGAACGTGAGCGCGTCCCAGTGCCACGAGTCGAACTCGTGCACGAGCTCCGACCCTGCCGCGACGATCCGCTCGCGCGTGGCGGCCGCCTGCTCGCGTCGCACCGGGCTGTCGTAGCGACGCCGTTCGGTCCGCTTGCTGCTTGACGTCTCGCTCACAATGGTGACATCGTACTGCCGCCAATTGGAGGGGCCGCAGCGGTTCGCAGGTGAGGAGGAGGCGCCGCATGGTCGCGCACGGCGAGCTCATCGACGCCGCGGTCGCCGAGACCGGCCTCGACGACTTCGGCGACGAGAGCTTCCGCGAGGGGCTCGAGATCCTGGTGCGGGCACTGCACGACGAGGCCCGGCTGAACGCGGCGGGCGAGGGATACCTGTACCCCCGCATCACCGGCTACCTCGCGCAGCGGCTGCAGGTCGAGGACTGGTACCACCGTCACCCCGAGATCGGCGACGAGCGCGTCGAGGCGCCGCTCATCGGCCTGAGCCTCCCGCGCACCGGCTCCACCGCGCTCTCGTTCCTGCTCGCGCAGGATCCCGGGGTGCGGTACCTCCACATGTGGGAGTCGGCGACTCCGTGCCCGCCACCCTCGACCGTCGTCGGCCCGGACCCACGCGTCCCGCAGGGATGGGGTGAGAAGGTCGGCACGCGCGACCACGTCCCCACCGACATCGAAGGTCCGTTCGAGTGCCTCGACCTGCTCGCGCTCGACTTCAAGTCGCAGATGTTCCTCGCGTTCGCGCAGGTCCCGTCGTACGCCGACTGGTTGCTCGACGCCGACCTCACCTCGGCGTACCGATACGAGCGCCGCGTGGTGCAGCTCCTGCAGTGGGGTCAGCCGACGCGACCGTGGCGGCTCAAGACGCCGATGCACATGCTCTACCTGCCGCACCTCGACGACGTGTTCCCCGACGCGAAGTTCGTGATGACGCACCGCGACCCGACCGACGTGCTGCTGTCGGTGTGCGACGTCTATGCCGACATCTGTGGCACGTTCACGGACGCCCTCGACCGCGAGTTCATCGGCGCGCTCAACGTGAAGCAGTGGTCGCTGGCCACCGATCGCGCCCTTGCGTTCCGACAGGCGGGCAACGACGATCGGTTCTACGACATCGACTTCCGCGCCATGCAGGCGGACCCGATCGGCGAGGTGCGCGGGCTGTACGGGTGGTTGGGCGAAGCGGTCACCGACGAGTTCGAGTCGCGGATGCAGCAGTGGTGGACCGCCAACGCCGCGCACCGGGAGCCCGCGCCGGCGCGCGATCCGGCCGCGTTCGGTCTCGACCTCGACGCCATCCGCCCCCGCTTCGCCGACTGGGTGGCCGCCTCCGAGCGCTGGACCGACCACCACCAGACGGCTGGCTGACGCGTTCACGCGGCGAGCGCGGCCCGAGCTCGGGGATCCATCCTCCTCACGCGTATGCACGGCCACAACGTCGTGATTGCAGGGGAAGTCGACGGAGAAGACGTTCAGGTCATGCGGGTCACGGCCCACGTCGACCTCGTGTTCACGAGGGGTCGCGCGTCGAGGTGAGCGCGGGCGCGGGATCCGGCTGCGAGGGGCGTCCGGCGACGAAGTCGCTCACCCACGCGGTCGCCGGGCCGAAGCGTTCGTCGTACCACTTGGTCCGCGCCTCGGCGCGGGCGAGCTTCTCGGGCCCGTAGCGTCGCTTCGCCCAGCGCGACTCCGGGCGCGCGAGCCGGATCGCGGCGACCATCGCGAACAGCGGGATGAAGGCACCGAAGAGCGCGAGCTTGTACTTGCCCTTCATCACGCTCACCACGATGAGCAGCAGCACGCTCGTGATCGCGAGCAGGAGGACGATGACGCCCTCGACGCCGCCTGCGACGCCGCTCACGTCGAACGGCGTGAGCCCGACGACGGCCAGGCCGAGACACCCCATCGCCAAGCTCACCATCTCGACCGAGATGCGGCCCTCGTCGGCCCAGTAGACGTCCTGCAGATGGAGGATGAGCGCGAACTCGTCGAGCACCAACGACGTCCCCACGCCCACGAGCACTGCCGCCACGGTCACCCACGCCGACCCCGAACCGCTGGTGCCGACGGCCGTGAACGCACCGATGGTGAGCAGCACGATCCCCGGGACCGCGTGGTGGATGTGCAGCCCACTGCCCGACACGTTGTCGTGGAACGGTCCTCTTCCGGCGCGGATCATGCGCGTGATCGTGCGAGTGGTGAGGAACGTGATCACGAACGCGGCGAAGCACACGAGGAGCGGGATGTCGATCCCGCCACCGCCGAGGTCGAGGTCGATGTCGAGCCGCATCCGTCGAACGTTACGTGCGCCCGGGATCGCCATCTCGGGTCGCCGGGCGTGGTGCGCCTGGGGATCGCCGATCACCTCGGCTGGGCGGTAGCGGTGTCGGCCTCGGACGACCATGCGGTCCTCGACGATGCCGGGACGGCCGAGCTGGTGGCCGAGGTGCGGGCGGCGGCCCGGATCACCGCGTCGCGCTCGCGCCAACGGTGGTCGCAGGCTGATTCGGGCTCCGGGCGCCGCTCGCCGTTCCGGGCCAATCCCTTTCGCGCCCGCGGCCGTACAGCCGACGATCGCGCATCGGCGAGGGAGGGTTTCGAGATGGTTGGAGTGAGTGTCAACGCGCCGCGTTGGCGGAGCGCGCTCGCCGGGGTCGTCGCCGCGGTCGTGGTCGTCGCTGCGCTGGCGGCGTCGACCGTCCGCGCCAATGCCGCAGACGCGGTGGTCCGGCCGCGAACCGCGACCCGCATCTCGACCGTGGACAACCCGAAGCTGGGCCGGATCCTCGTCGCCGGCACGACCGTGTACGCGTTGACAGCGAGCACGACGCCGTGCCGCGCCGCCTGCCTGAAGGCCTGGACGCCGGTGCTGCTGCCCCACGGGGTGAAGGCGCCGACTGCAGGCGCGGGTGTCGACCGATCGAAGCTCGCCACCGCGGCGGCGGCCACGCGTGGGCGCCAGATCACCTACTCGGGCAAGCGTCTCTACTGGTTCGCGCACGACACGGCGCGCGGTCAGGTGCACGGGAACATGCGGAACCGGTGGGGGACGTGGTCCGCGGTCGTCGTGACCGCCACGGCCCCGGCAACGGACGCTCCCGCCACCGCGCCTCCGACCGACGCGCCCACGACCGCGCCCCCGGCGACCGACGCGCCGGCGACGGCGCCTCCCGCGGCCGCCCCGCCGGCGACGGAGGCTCCGGCCACCGCGCCGCCGACGGAACCTCCGACGACCAGGCCCCCGTCGACCACGACCCCGGGGACCGGGGGCGTTGCGTTCTGAGCCTCACACCGTGAGGCATTCGGTTCGGTACGCCCCCCGGGACTCGAACCCGGAACCTAATGATTAAGAGTCATTTGCTCTAACCAGTTGAGCTAGGGGCGCTCAGGTGTTGCAGCCGGCGTCAGTGTAAACGACGTGGGGGAACCGGCTTCCGCTCGTTCCTCGTGCCTCGTGCCTCGGCGCTGGCGGTCGAGGAGCGGCGACCTCACCCTTCACGGAGTGGGAAGCACTCGTCGAGCAGTGCATCGATGCGCTCGGGCCTGGGGGTGATGGTGAGCTCGTCGGGGCGTCGATCGATCCGCAGTGCGGGGCAGAAGAAGTCTCGGTCGCCGACGTAGAAGTGCGGCGAGCCCTGCACACCTCGACGGCGACCCTCCGCGTAGTCCGTCTCGTACGCGTGCTGGGGGGCAACGCTGGTCTCACCGAGACCGAACCTCGCGGCGATCTCCGCCAGCACTTCCGGATCCGCGACGTTGCGTCCTTCGTCGAACAGCGCGGCGCGCAGCGCGAGTGACACCGCTTCCCCGACCCGATCCCCGGTGGCGTACGCCTGTGCAGCCAACGCAAAGGCGGGGAGCGAAGTGGACGGCACTGCGAGTGGAGTGAAGCGGGTGAAGAGATCGGCGGCGACCGTGTCGCGGAGCTCGGCGACGTGCTGCGCGACTTGATGGGCATCGAATGGACGCGCGTTGACGAGCTCGAGCGGCCATGCGCGCACGCGGAGCACCGGCACCTCCAGTCCGAGCTCGGCGCGGCGGCTGACGAATCGCCGCAATCCGACGTGCGCAAAGGGGCAGACGACGTCGGCGAACACCTCGACGACCGGGTGAACCGCGAGATCACCGACGTGCGCACGCGTCGCCCCTTCGGCTGCGATCATGCCCACTCCTCGATGAGCCCGCCCGAGCGCACCGCGAAACCTTCGTCCTCGAGGCGCCACTTCGCCTGGCAGCAGGGGCAGCGCGCCCACTCCAGGCCACCGTGCGCGACGCCTTCGAGCGGCTGGCCGATGCACACCGGGCACGTTCCGCGCTCGAGCTCCTTGCGCACCGAGTGCTCGGGGAGGGGTCGCGGTTCGTCGTGGGCGGACGCACACGTGAGCGACACTCTCATGACGTGCCACCTTCTTCCCGTGCTTCTTCCTGCGCGACGTCAGGCGCCGGCACGACGACGACCGGGCAGGGGCTGCGCTCCGCGCACCGCTGGCTCACGGACCCGAGCAGCAGGCCGGCGAAGCCACCTCGTCCGCGGGTGCCGACGACGAGGAGGTCGGCCTGCTTCGCGATGTCGACGAGCGCGTGTGCCGGCTCGCCCTCGACGACGATCGGGTTGATCTTCGGCGCGCCATCAGGGGGAATCGTCGTTGCTTCGAGCGCCCCGTGCAGCGTCTCCTTCGCGCGTTGCGCCGAGCGCGCCACGATCATCGCCTCCGCGTCGCCGCCGACGTCGATCCACGCCAAGCCGGATCCGTAGACGAGGACGGCATCGATCTCACCGCCACACCGGTTCGCTTCGTCGATCGCCCATTCCAGTGCTGCACGCGACCGGTGCGATCCATCGATGCCCACGACGATGCGGCGAGCACCATTGTGTGTCGTCATGTCTGCTCCCTTCGACAGATGCGCTGCCGGTGACAGGTTCAGCTTCGACGATCTCGTGCCGTCCCGACAGGGCCGAAGGTCATCCGGGACGTCAGTGACCGGCCTCGTCGCTCATGGCGCGCAGCAACAGCCGGCACGCGCACTCGATGTCCGGTGAGGTGTCGCGCCTCGGGGCGAGATCGGCCAGCGCGGACTGCAACACCTCGCGCCGATCCATCGCCAGCCGTCGTAGATGCTCTGCTGCTTCGTCGCTCGGGAGACTCGCATCACGGGCCAGGTCGACGGCGCGGCTCGCGAGGGTCGAGTGGACTCGGGGGACGGGCAACATCTGCGCCGCGTTCACCGGGACTCCTTGGCGGTGGTCACCGATGCCGCTCGCGGCGCGCGGATCCGGACGGGTCCGTATGGCGGTGCGGGTGGGCGCAGCCACGCGCGCTCCGTGTCAGGGGTCTTTGGGATGCGACGTCCCATGGGCCCACCTCTCGCTCCTGGTCGTCCGCTTCATGCGCATCGTCCTCCGACGCGCCGAGCACGCCCAGGGTCCTTGGTCCCTGGGCGTCTGGCACCGTTCGGTGGATGCTCGCGTCATGAGTCCGACCGACCCGAGGAGTCAGATGCGTCCACGAGTGCCACCGGGCAGCGAAGCTCCCACCGTCGAGCTGATCGCGTTCCGACACGGCCGAGAGATCGCGCGCGAGCTCTACGACACACCCGAGGAGGCGACCGAGGCGGTCGAGCGCTGGACCGAGGAAGCCGGCGTCGTGTGCCAGGTCGACGACCTGGCCGCACACCATGCGCCGTCCGACATCCGCGACCCGACGCCGGACGACGGCTTCGACGACGAGGAGTGAGCTACGGGGTGGGCTCGTCGTCCAGGACGAGCCGGCGCCCGGTGATGCTCTCGACGGTCAACCTCAGGTAGTGATCGCGAGCTCCCTTGGCCCACGGCGTGACCCGGAGCATCGTCACGTGGCGCAGGTCGGCGGGATCGTCGACCCGACGGACGTGTCCCGTCGCCAGCACACTCCACCCCAGCCGTCGCTCGTGGTCGATCTCGTCGACCTCGAAGCTGACGGTCCCGGCTGTGGTCGCGGCGAGGATGCTGGACCAGGCGTCGGTGCGGAAGACGAAGTCGTCGTGGTCGAGGACGTAGTTCACAGGGAGCGCGACCGGGCCCCGCGCGTCCACGAACACCACGCGTCCGACCCCATGACGCGGGACGATCGCCCGGCATTCGTCGACGGTGAGTGCGGCGAGCGACCTCGTCGACTCGGACGCGGGGACTGCGGGATCGTGCGACGGGGTCATCGCGACCTCCTCACGGCGAGCACCGGGCACGGGCTCTGACGGACGACGTCGAGGGCCACGCTGCCGAGGACCATGCGGTCGACGCCCTCACGCGCACGGGTCGTGAGCGCCACGACCGTGGCCGGCAACGACCGTGCCTCCTCGGCGATCGCCATGGCCGGGAGGTCATCACGGAGCGCGATGGTGCGCACTCCACGGTGCGCCGGGTCGAGGCGGGCGAGTGCGGGTGCGAACTGCGAGTCCGGGTCGACGCTCGCGGGGACGTCGAGCGGGTGGAAGACGCACAGCAGGGAGAGGTCCATTCCGAGCGCGTCCGACCAGGCGCAGGCGGGATCGAGGATCGCATCGGAGTCGCTACCGGCCCAACAGGCGACGAGGTGCGGTGGCTCGTGCCACCAGTCGTCGTCGCACTTCGGACCGAGCAGCAACACCGGGACGTCGACGGCGCGCAGCACCTCGGTGGCCACGCTGCCGAGCAGCGGTGCCGCGAAGCGACCCCGGCCATGGGTGGTCATGCACACGGCCGCGTCGGGCTCCCGTTGGGAGAGTCGTGCGACGACCCCCGCCGGATCGCCGGAGTGGCACTCAGACCGCACGGTGACCGTGCCGCCGCCGAACCGCGCGACGAGCGACTCGACGTAGTCGCGGTGGCGGTCGGCGGCAGCCACGTCGACAGCGACGACGACGATCTCGCAGGAGTCGAGTCGTTGCGCCAGCAGATTCGCGACCGGGAGGGCGCGTTCGGCGAGGGTGGATCCGTCGACAGGAACGATGAGGGTCTTGGGCATTGCGTGCTCCTTGCCGGAACGTTCGATGTGCTCACCTTCGCCCGTTGGCGAACGGCCGGGTAGGGCCGAAGGCCCTCTGTCAGCCGCTCAGCTCGGTGTCGCACTTGCGGCTCTCGTCCACGACGGCCTCGATAGGCTTCGCCGCGTGCTGGACGAGCGCGTGATCAGGGTGTTCCTCCTCGATGACCACGAGATCGTCCGCCGCGGGGTGCGCGAGCTCCTCGACGCCGAGGACGACATCGAGGTCGTGGGTGAAGCGGAATCGGTCGAGCGCGCACTCGCGCGTCTCCCGGCCGTGCGGCCCGACGTCGCCATCCTCGACGTGCGCCTGCCCGATGGCAACGGAGTCGCCGTGTGCCGGGAGATCCGGTCGTCGTCCGATGTCGCGTGCCTCATGCTCACGTCGTTCTCCGACGACGAAGCGCTCGTGCAGGCAGTGCTGGCGGGAGCCTCGGGCTACCTGCTGAAGCAGATCCGCGGCACCGACATCGTCGATGCCGTGCGGCGGGTGGCGGCCGGTGGATCGTTGCTCGATCCGGGGTTGACCGAGCGCGTCGCCGACCGCTTGCGCAACCCGCCGCAGCAGGACGAACGGCTGGCCCGCCTCACCGGACAGGAGCGCAAGATCCTGACGCTGATCGCGGACGGGTTGACGAACCGTCAGATCGGCGAGGAGCTCCACCTGGCCGAGAAGACGGTCAAGAACTACGTGTCGAACCTGCTGGCCAAGCTGGGCATGGAGCGGCGCACGCAGGCGGCGGTGTTCGCGGCTCGGCTCGCGGCCGAGAGCGACCCGTCGTTCCGCAGCAACTCCTGACTGTCACTCCTGCGCTGCTCTCACTTCGAACCAGGCCGGCGCGCCGCTGAAGCCGTCGTGATCCACAGCGGCGGGGTAGACGTGGCCTTCGTCGATGCGGAAGGCCGGCTCGGCGGAGGGTCCGCACGGATGGCCGTCGACCGGGAACGCCAGCGATCCCCGCACCTGGTACCACGGCCGAGACCCACTCCCGCTCGGGTGTCCGGCGGCCGGGTACACCACGGAACCGATCACCTCGAAGCACGCTTCGGGAGCGGACCCGCGCGGATGATCGTCGGTTGCGTACCACGCGCTCACCGACGGTTGAAGTGGGTTGGGGTCGTCGACCATCACCCCAGTGATGCCAGAGACGCGTCGCGTCCCGGTAGGGCCGAAGGTCCGCGATCTCCGAACCCTTCGGCCCTGCCTCTGCCCACCGTCAGGTGGGCTGACGACGCGTCAGCGGTCCGGCGCCTGCCACTCGAGCACGGTGCCCCCGTCGGGTCGGGCATCCACGCCGCAGCGCCCGCCCAGCTTGGCGGCGCGGTTCGCGAGGTTGCGGATGCCGTTGCCGCCGTCGGGGTTGACGGGCAGTCCGACGCCGTCGTCGGCGACCTGCAGCGTGACGAGGCCGTCGCGGTGCTCGACCTCGATGTCGACCGACGTCGCCTGTGCGTGGCGAGCAACGTTCGAGATCGCCTCCCGCACTGCCGGGAGGAGCTCGGCGGCGACGTATTCGCTGACCGCGTCGACCGGGCCGTCGAAACGGATGCGGGGCTCGAACCCCAGCGCCTCGCGCTCCTCGTCGACGATCCGCAGGATGCTGGCGCGCAGCCCGGGCTGTTGATGTGTGTCGGAGTGGAGGCTGAAGATCACGGAGCGGATCTCGCGGATGGTCTCGTCGAGGTCGTCGACCACGCGGTGCAAGCGCGCCCCCTGATCAGGCTCGGTGCTGCGGGCGGCCACGCTCTGGACGGTCATCCCCGCCGCGAAGAGCTTCTGGATCACGACGTCGTGGAGGTCGCGTGCGATGCGTTCGCGATCCTCGACGAGTTGGAGGTGCTGCTCCGCCTGGTGCAGGCGCTGCTCGGTCTCGAGGCGTTGCCGGATGTCGCGGACGATCTTCACGTAGCGCAGCGGCGTGCCGTCTTCGCCGGGGATCGCCTGCATGAGGATCTCGACGGGAACGTCGGTGCCATCGCGGTGCCGGTGCACCGTCGTGAACATGATCGACGTCGACTCGCCCTCGACCATGGGGGCCACGAGCTCGCGGAGCCCCTGTTCGTCGAACTCGGGTGTGATGTGGAGCATCGTCATGCCGAGGAGCTCGTCACGCGAGTAGCCCACCTGCTCGACGGCGCCTTCGTTCACGTAGGTGAAACGCAAGGTGGTGGCGTCGAGGACGAGCACGGCATCGCGAGTGGCGTCGAGCGCTTCCCGCACCTCACGCTGGCGTGACTCGGCGTTGACCCGCTCGGTCACGTCGCGCACCATGGCGACGATGCGCAGCCCTCGCTCCCCGGGCAGCGGACTCAGGCTGATCTCCACCGGGAACTCGGAGCCGTCGGTGCGCCGGCCGTGCAGCAGCAAGCCTGCGCCCATCGATCGCAGGCGCGGCTCGGCCCGGTAGCGCGTGCGGTGTGCCCGGTGCACCTGCGCCAGTTGCTCGGGCAGGAGGTCCTCGACCGACCGGCCGACCAGCTCGTGGCGCACGAACCCGAATTGCTCTTCGGCCTGCTGGTTGGCGAAGAGGATCGTGCCCCGCTCGTCGACCACCAGGATTCCGTCCGGCGCGGCATCCACGATCGCGCGGACCGTCGCTTCGGCGAGCACCGGTTCCACCTCAGCGTTCTGCGGGTCCGGCGTCCCCGTGCCGGCACCCCGACTCGTGGACATCTGGCCCACCTCCATGCCGATCCTCGCCCACTCTAGGCATCGACCGGAGTCAGGGGTCCGAGCGGGCGGACGTGCGCGGGACCAACGCCTCTTCCCCGCCCCGCCGGGTTCGGCGATGCTGGCCGGGTGAGCGACGATGCCTTCGGAGCGCCGGCGGTCGCCGAGACGCACTCGGCATGGGTGGTGTTCCTCGACGACCGTGCGTACAAGATCAAGAAGCCGGTGCGGCTGGACTTCCTCGACTTCTCGACGCGCGAGCGTCGCGAGCGCGTGCTGCACGAGGAGCTCGAACTGAACCGACGCCTCGCTCCCGACGTGTACCTCGGGGTGAGCGACGTCCTCGGTCCGGACGGCCTGCCGTGCGAGCACGTCCTCGTGATGCGGCGACTGCCCGCGGATCGACGGCTCAGCGCGCTCGTCGAAGCGGGTCTCGACGTCGGCAACGAGGTACGCGCCGTGGCTCGCGTGCTGGCCGCGTTCCACTCGCGCGTGGCGACGTCTCCCCAGATCGCCGCGGCCGCGGCACCGGCAGCGATCCGGGCGAAGATCGAGCGCGACCTCGACGAGATGGACGAGTTCGTGCCGCACCTGCTCGACGGGGAGTGCCTGGCGGAAGTGCGTCGGCTGGCGGTCCGGTTCCTCGACGGTCGGACGTCGCTGCTCGAGGCGCGGCAGGCGAGCGGATCGGTGCGCGATGGACACGGCGACCTCCTTGCCGACGACATCTTCTGCATGCCGGACGGGCCCCGGATCCTCGACTGCATCGAGTTCGACGCTCGCCTCCGGCACGGAGACGTCCTCGCCGACGTCGGGTTCCTCGCCATGGACCTCGAGCGGCTCGGCGCGCCGGAGCTCGCGGCGCGACTGTTCGACTGGT
>DASUAS010000393.1:0-4135 GCA_035763625.1 Acidimicrobiia bacterium | reverse complement strand
CCGTCCATGGTCCACCCGGACCATCGAGAAGTCCAAGATGTAGCTCTTGTGCATCCCATAGGATCTACCTATGGATCTGCGACGGCTGCGGCTCTTCCTCGCCGTGGTCGACGGCGGCGGGATGACCCGAGCGGCGGAGGCCGAGCACGTCTCCCAGCCCTCGGTCTCCCAGGCGATCCGCGAGCTCGAGACCGAGCTCGGGACGCCGCTCTTCCACCGGGTCGGCCGTCGGGTCGTGCTCACCGCCGCCGGTGAAGCGCTGGTCGAACCGGCCCGCCAGGTGTTGCGCGACGTCGACACGGGGCGGGCGGCGGTCGAGGCGGTGGCCGGTCTCGCCGGAGGACGCCTCGACCTCGGCGCGCTCCCGACCCTCGCCGCCGATCCGGTGGCGCCGCTCGTGGGCGCGTTCCGGGTCGCGCATCCGGGCGTCGACATCGCGCTCGCCGATCCCGCCGACGCCTCCGAGCTGGTCGATCTCGTCGCCAGCGGCGCCTGCGAGCTCGGCATCACCGCGGAGCCGGTCGACGACCCCGGGCTGACCAGCCACCCGCTCGGACAGCAGGACCTCCTGGCGGTGCTCCCGCCCGGAACCGACGCCTCGCACCGGATGGCGGTGACCACCCTCGCTCATTTCCCGCTGGTTGCCGCCCCACGGGGCACGACGACGCGCGGCCAGCTCGAAGATGCGTTCGCCGAGGCCCACGTCGTCCCGCGCGTCGCGGTCGTGACCGCGCAGCGGGAAGCGATCCTCCCGTTGGTGCTCGCCGGCGCGGGCGCGACGCTCTTCCCGCGCCCGCTGGCGGAGCAGGCGGCCGCGCTCGGCGCGGTGGTGGTGTCGTTGCGACCGCGCCTCACCCGGCCCGTGCACCTCTTCCATCGGGCCGGGCCGCTGTCACCGGCCGCGGCGGCCTTCAGGGACCTGGCGCGGCGCTGATCGAGATCCGACCGGGTCAGTCCGTCGACCGGGTCGGCAACCCCGCGGCCCGCCAGGCCAGGAAGCCGCCGTCGAGATCGGTGGCCCGATGCAACCCGAGGTCCTGCAGGCTCGCGGCCGCGAGGCTCGACGAATAGCCCTCCGAGCACACGATCACGATCTCGACGTCATGGTCGACGGCCTCGGGGATCCGGGCGTCGCTCGAGGGATCGAGGCGCCACTCGAGGTGGTTGCGCTCGATCAGCAGCGCGCCCGGGATCTCGCCGTCGGCGTCGCGTTGCCACTGCGGTCGGATGTCGACGAGCAGCGCGCCGCGTTCGACCGCGTGTGCCGCCTCGACCGGGCCGAACCGCCGCAGTCGGGCGCGCGCTTCGTCGAGTAGATCGTCGATGCTCCGCGTCACCGCAGCTCCGCCGGGCCCGAGCGCGGTGCCAGCGCCGCCTTGGTGTGCACGAGCTCCAGCTCGCGGCCGGGCGTCGGGCGGTAGAAGTCCATGCTCACCAGAGGCGGAGAATAGACGGGCAAGCTCGTGGCCGGTTGCGCCGAGGGGTTCACGACGCGGTGCACGTGCTCGGCGCCGAACGCTCGCGACATGCCCGCGCGCAGCGTCCGGTCGCGCAGACGTCCGGCGTCGCCGCGGTTCGTCGAGGTCTCGTGGAGCGACCCGTCGATGACGTAGAGCGCGCGACTTGCAGCCCTTGTTGACTAAGTTTATCTTGTTCATCTAGTCACTGCACAACTGCACTGAAGGACCTCGATGCGATCGGCATCCGTGAACGACGAGTGGGGCGAGATGAGTCGGGAGCACTTCGACGAGCGCTGTCGTCCTGACGCTCTCCGCCATCACGCACCCATTCGATGCTCGTAGGAGGACTCAGTCAGCAATGCACACCTTCCGCACCACCAAGCTGCTGGCCATCGGCGTCGTCGCCGTGCTGGCCGCGCTGCTCGCGGCCACCGTGCCCGCGTCGGCGGCGAAGAGGCAGAGCTCCGAGCCGGTGACCCTGCGCCTTGGCTACTTCCCCAACGTGACCCACGCGCCGGCGATCGTCGGCGTCCAGACCGGCATCTTCAAGAAGGCCCTCGGTGACGACGTCGACCTGCAGCTGAGCACCTTCAACAGCGGCACAGAAGAGCTCACCGCGCTCCAAGCCGGCGCGCTCGACGCCGCGTACATCGGCCCCAACCCCACGATCACCGCGTGGACCCAGCTCGACAAGGGTGTGAAGGTCGTGTCGGGCGCGGCGTCGGGAGGCGCCTACTTCGTCGTCAAGCCGTCGATCACCAGCGCCGCCGACCTGAAGGGCAAGACGCTGGCCACGCCGCAGCTCGGCAACACGCAGGACGTCGCGCTGCGCAACTGGCTGAAGTCGAAGGGCCTGCAGACCGACACCGCAGGCGGCGGCGACGTGAAGATCGTCCCGCAGGACAACGCCACCTCACTCGCCTCGTTCCAGGCGGGGAGCATCGACGGCGCATGGGTGCCCGAGCCCTGGGCCACGCGACTCGTGAACGAGGGCGGCGGCAAGATCCTGGTGAACGAGGCAGACCTGTGGCCACAGGGCCAGTACGTCACGACCCAGCTGATCGCGACCACCGACTTCCTCAAGGACCACCGCGACGTCGTGCAGAAGCTGGTGAACGGCCAGGTGGCCGCGAACGACTACATCAAGAACAACACTGCCGACGCCGAGTCGGCCGTGTCCGATGGCATCAAGGCGATCACCGGGAAGGCGCTCTCGGGCGACCTCGTGATCGCGTCGTTCAAGAACATCGAGTTCACCAACGACCCGATCGCGTCGTCGCTGCTCAAGGACAACTCGACGCAGAAGTCCTTCGGCTTCCCGGCGGCGACCAGCCTGAAGGGCCTGTACGACCTCTCGCTGCTGAACAAGGCACTTGCCACAGCCAAGGAGCCCGCCGTGGCGAACCCGAAGCTGTGACGTCGACGCCTCACCTTCCTGTCGTGGAGTCCTCGACCGCACCGGTCGGGGACGCCACGCCTCCTGCCGTCACCATCGACCACGTGTCCAAGGTCTACGGCACGCAAGGCAGCGCACTGCACGCGCTCGACAACGTCACCCTCGGCGTCGCACCGGGCGAGTTCGTCTGCCTCCTCGGCGCGTCGGGCTGCGGCAAGAGCACCCTGCTCAACATCGTCGCGGGCCTCGACCAGCCGAGCGCCGGGACCGTGGACACGGGCACCAACCGGACCACCCTGATGTTCCAGGAATCGGCGCTGTTCCCCTGGCTCACAGCACGGGGGAACGTGGAGCTCCCGCTCAAGATCCGCAAGATCCGCCGAGCCGAACGCCGCGCCAAGACCGGTCACCTGCTCGACCTCGTGAACCTGGGCGCGTTCGCCGGCAAGCTCCCGCACGAGCTCTCGGGCGGGATGCGCCAGCGCGTCGCGCTGGCACGTTCGCTCGCGCAGGAAGCCGACGTGCTGCTGATGGACGAACCGTTCGGCGCGCTCGACGCCATGACTCGCGACGTCCTGCACGACGAGCTCGAGCGCCTCTGGCGCGAGACCGGTCTGACGGTCATCTTCGTGACCCACAACGTGCGCGAGGCCGTGCGCCTCGGCGATCGCGTCATCCTGTGTTCGAGCCGGCCCGGTCGCATCGTCGAGGAGTACCCGATCGGCATCCAACGGCCGCGTCGCCTTGATTCGACCGACGTCGCCGAACAGGCGCGGATCATCACCGATCGGCTGAAGGACGAGGTGCGCCGCCATGGCCGTTGACGCCCGCGAGATCACCGAGCTGTCCACGGGCCTCGACGCGCTCGAGGTGCCCGCGATGCCGAAGGTGTCGCGCGCTCGCCGACTCTGGGCGGCCACGTGGCCGAAGGTCCTGGCCGTCGCGATCGTCTGGGGCGTCTGGCAGTTCCTGTATGCCATCGAGTGGAAGCCCCACACCGCGTTCCCTTCACCCGAGCAGGCCGTGCAATCGATCTTCGACGGGTGGAGCGTCATCTGGCAGGCGATCCGCAACACGATGTCGCGCGCCGTGTACGGCTACGCGCTCGCGCTCGTCATCGGCACGACGATCGGCGCCTTCGTGGCGCGGATCAGAGTGCTCCGCGCCGCGGTCGGTTCGATGATCACGGGCCTCCAGACGATGCCTTCGGTCGCTTGGTTCCCGGCGGCGGTCCTCCTCTTCCAGCTGAAGGACGCCGCCATCATCTTCGTGGTCGTGA
>DASUAS010000392.1:0-5918 GCA_035763625.1 Acidimicrobiia bacterium | reverse complement strand
GCGTCGTGGGATTCGGAGTAGCGGTCGGCGATGCCGATGCTGTCGTGGGCGGTGACGACGAAGGCGGCGCCCAGGGCCGCGGCGATCACCCCGAGGATCGCGACCGCGACGAGCACCTCCGCCAGCGTGAACCCGGCCTCGCCCCTTGCACCTCGGCCGGCGATGATCCGGCCAATCTGCCCTTGCATCACCCACCTGCCCCGGTCGTAATGGTGTCGGAAGAGTACCACGAAGCGTGCCGAAACGGCGCGAGCTGACCACTGAGCGTGAAACCGCCGGCGTGCAAGAGTGGGCCCATGATCCGCACCCGCCGGGCCCTGGACGCTCTTCCTGAATACGTCCCCGGGCGGTCGGCGGAGTCGGTGGCGGCGAAGTACGCCATCGGCGACGTCATCAAGCTGGCGTCGAACGAGGCGCCCTTCGGGCCGCTGCCGGCGGCGCTGGCGGCGATCGAGGCCGCCGCCCGGGTCGCCAACCGCTACCCCGACGACGCCGCCACCGCCCTCCGCGAGGCGCTCGGCGAGCACTGCTCCGTGGAGCCCGAACAGGTCCTGCTCGCCAACGGATCGGTCGAGCTCTGCCGCATGGCCATGGCCGCCACCTGCGACTCGGGTGACGAGGTGCTGTTCGCCTGGCCGTCGTTCGAGGCCTACCCGGTGCTCGCCCAGCAGCTCGGGGCCACCCTGGTGCAGGTGCCCCTGGTCGACCACCGTCACGACCTCGACGCCATGGCCGACGCGATCACCGATCGCACCCGCGTCGTCTTCGTGTGCAACCCGAACAACCCGACCGGGACGACCGTCGGGCGTGAGGCCGTCGATCGCTTCCTCGAGCGCGTGCCACGCGATCTGCTCGTCGTGTTCGACGAGGCCTACCGCGAGTTCGTGACCGCACCCGACTTCCCCGACGGCCTCGACCTCCTCGCCGACCACGACAACGTCGCGGTGCTGCGCACCTTCTCCAAGGCGTACGGCCTGGCGGCGCTGCGCGTGGGCTACGCGATCGCGCCCGCCGACGTGATCGACGCGCTGCGCAAGGTGCGCGTGCCGTTCACCACGAACGCGCTGGGGCAGGCGGCGGCGCTCGCGTCGCTCGGCGCGCACGACGAGATGCGTGAGCGCGTCGACGAGGTCGTCGCCGAGCGCACACGCGTCACCGACGGCCTGGTCGACCTCGGACTGTCGGTCGTCGAGTCGGAGGCGAACTTCGTGTGGCTGCCGATCGGCGACTACTCGGCGGTGCTGACCGAATACTGCGAGCGGGCCGGCGTGGTGCTGCGCGGGTTCCCGGGAGTCGGCGTGCGCATCACGATCGGTACGCCCGGCGAGAACGACCACCTCCTGCGCGTCGTGCGCGCCGCGACCGAGGACGGCGCGACCGGCTGATCGAGTTTCTTCCATCCGCACCGCGCTGGGCGCCGAACGCACCGGCGAGGGCGGCAGGTGGCCTCACGTACCGATTCGTCGACTCCTCGGAGGCACCTCCATGAAGATCCGTACCGCACTCGTGAGCGCGGCGTTCGCGGCCAGCGGCGCATTCGTCGCCCTCCCGGCCGTCACCGCCCACGCGGCGCAACCGCCCTCGGTCTCGTGCTGGGGCGTCGTGACGTCGCAGCGGGCCAGCACCGCGCACGACATCGGCACGCACGTGTCGTCGCAGGACACCCCGCACGCGGGGCTCGCCAACGTCGCTCGCGAGTTCAACTTCGCGGGACCGGGTGAGCTCGGTTCGTTCCTCGCCACGATCGACGGCGACCCGAACACCAGCTGCAGCTGACGCGGAAGGAGCCGGCCGGCTGATCCGGCCGGCTCCGCACCGTTCGTGTTCGACCAGAGCCGGCTACGGCCGGTTCGCCAGACCGTTCGAGGCGTTGCCCGAACCCGCGTCGGCGTGGCCGCCGCTGGCGGTGTCGGCGGTGTTCGTGCCGGTGTCGCTGCTGCCGCCGCTGGCCGTGTCGGCTGTCGTCGTGCCGCCGGGGTTGGGGGTGGCGACCGGCGGGTTCGCCGCGTCAGGCGTGGCGGTGTCAGGCGCGGTGGCGTCACCGTGCTGTCCGGCCTGACTCCTGCCGTTGCTCGCCTCCGACGAGACCGCGGCGCCCTTGTCGATGCCGGTCGTGGAGTTGTCAGTGGCGAGGCCGGAGATCGTGGCGCCCTGGCCGGAGCTCGCTCCGGCGTCGGTGGCGGCGGTGTCGCTGCTCGGGGCGTCGGATGCGTCACCCGAACGACCGCGGGTGTCGGGGTGCACGCCGGCGTGCGAGTTGGGGCTGGGCGTGCTCACGCCGACGGTCGAGAGCACGTCGGACGCGACGCCTTGCGCCGCGCCGGGCAGCGCGCCTGCGGCGCCGAGTCCGACGAAGAGGGTGGCGGTGCCGACGATGGCTGCGCCGGTGAGTTGGAGACGTCGCTTCACGGATGACCTCCGGCTGGGGGGAGACGGTCGCGCGGTCTCGTGTGACCGCGAGGTGATGGTGGTCACCGCCTGCCGTTCGCCGTCGAGCTCGGCCGCACTCGGCGCGGCCTTCAAAGTGCTCAAGAGCTCGACCACGCCCCGATAGCTGGGAGGGGCGTCGTCGACGGGCATGCCGTCGAGCAGCCGATCGACGGTGCCGTCGTCGAGCTGCAGCGGGTCGCGCATGCGTAGGAACCTGAGTGTCTCGTCCATCTCGGGGGAGGAACCGCTGCTCGGGGTCATCGTGTTACATCCTCGGGTCGCGTGCGTTCGCGTTCGAGCAGCTCTGCGAGCTTGCGGAGACCCCGGTGTTGCAGCACGCGCACCGTGCCCGGTCGCTTGCCCATGATGGCCGCCACGCGTTCCGCGTCGAGCCCGGCGATGACCCGCAGCGCGATGGCCTCACCTTGTTCACGCGGGAGCGTGGCGAGGAGCGCGGCGGCGCGGGCGGTGCCGAGCGACTCGAGCGCGCCGGACTCCGCCGCGGCGCGTCGTTCGCTGATCCGGGGCTCGATGTCGTCGACGAGTACTTCACGGCGGCGACCGGAACGCCGGTACGCGTCCACCGACACCGACCGCGCGATGGAGAAGAACCACGCACGGAAGTCGAGCTCGTCGCCGTGGAAGCGGTGCCAGCTGCGGCTCACCCGCAGCCACACCTCGGACGCGACGTCGTCGACGTCTTGCGGTGCGTGACGGGTGCGGAGGAAGCGGAGCAGGCTCGGCTGCAGCGCGCGCCAGAGCACGCTCACCGCCGCTTCCTCGCCGTCCTGCACTCCGGCGAGCGTGTCAGCAAATTGCCGATCGCTCATACATCCGCTCTGCTCAGGGGTCGGCGGTCACCCTATCCAGCCACCCGCGCCGCCCTGTCGCAGGGTGGCCTTGATCAGCGAGCCTTGATCAGCGAGCCTCGCCGGCGGCCAGCGCCGGCGAGACCGGGCGGCTGACGCCCGTGGCCCGGGCGCGCTCGAGCGCGCGCTCGTGGTCGGCGAGGTTGCGCTGGAACGTGCGCTTCGCCTTGAGCGCAGTGAGGTCGCGCTCGAGCCGCTCGATCAGGCGGCGCACGTCGTCGCCCGAACCGGCGGACACGAGCCGGGCGCAGCTGGTGAGCGCGTCGCCCATCTCGTTGCGCACGTCGCGCCACGAACGCTCGATCCGCTCCCGGGTGACGAAGTCCTTGCGCCGCTCCGGGTTCGGCAGGTTCACCGGCAGCGCCGGTGGCAGGTCGTCGACCGAGGCCGGGAGGTCGTCCCAGTGGTCCGGGTCGTGGCCCACCACCTCGTCGATCCGGTCGTCGATCGATCCCGCGCGCACGAGGTCACCGTCGTAGCCCACCCCGACGAACACGTCGGGATCGACGCCGAGCGCACCGGCCACCGCCCGCAGCTCTGCGGTCGACAGCCGCTTCGCGCCCCGCTCCGCCGCCTGCAGCTCGCGCCGGCTCATGCCCGCGGCCTTGGCGACCTCGCGCTGGTGCGCACCCGCCAACTCCCGGACCGCCCGGACCCGTGCCCCCAGGTCTTCCGCCTTCAGTTCCTGATTCGTTTCCCGCACCTGCGGTGTATCGGTCGGTGGGCCCGAAGGACTTGACGCGACGTGACCCCGGCCACGATTCGGGTCAGGTGCCTTCGGCCACGCACCGGTTGTGGAGCGCGCCGATCCCCTGGATCGACGTGCGCACCACCTCGCCCGGGTGCAGGTAGGTGGGTGGCTGCATCCCGTGGCCGACGCCGGCCGGAGTGCCGGTGAGCAGCAGGTCGCCGGGCTCGAGGGTGACGAACTCGCTCGCGTACGCCACGAGGTCGGCGCTGGAGAACACGAGCTCCGACGTGCGGCTGGCCTGACGCACCACGCCGTCGACCTCGCAGCCGATCTCGAGGTCGGGCGCGGGACCGCCCACCTCGTCGGGGGTGACGAGCCACGGACCCACCGGGGTGGCGTGCTCCCACGTCTTGCCCTGGAGCCATTCGAGCGTGCGGTACTGCCAGTCGCGCATCGAGACGTCGTTGGCGACGGTGAAGCCGGCGATCGCCGCCGAGGCCTCTGCCGACGACGCCCGGCGCACGCGGGTGCCGATCACGAGCGCGAGCTCGGCCTCCCAGTCGACCGAGTCGGAGTCGGGTGGGAGGACGATGTCGTCGTGCGCGCCGATCAACGCCTCGCGGAACTTGGCGAACAGCGTGGGGTGCTCGGGCAGCACGTGGCCCATCTCGAGGATGTGGCTCCGGTAGTTGAGCCCCTGGCAGAGGATCTTGCCGGGATGCGTGACGACCGGCGCGAAGTCGGCGGTACCGACGTCGTGCGTGGTGCCGGTCTCGCGCGCGTCGCGGTCGCGGGCGAGGAGCTCACCGACGTCGCGCGTGTCCAGCTCGACCAGCGTGTCGCCGTCGACGCGCGCCGCGCGCGTGCCGTCGGGGGTGCGGATCGTCGCCCAGCGCATCCGCCGACGATAACTGTCACACCCCCGTGGTTGGATCAGAGCATGTTCGATGGACTGGTCGACGAGCTGCGGACCCACTCCACGGGGTGGTTGGAGTCGCGCCGTCGCGAGGTGATCGGCAAGCAGCGCGAGCTCCACGCCGAGGAGCTGGCGATCGTCCGGGTGCTCGACGAGCGCGGCCGCATCGATCCCACGATCGGTACCGCCGGCGAGTCGGCGCGGGTCGTGCGCGACAAGGTGGAGACGGCGCGGGCGTTGGAGTCGTTGCCTGCGATCGCCCGGGTGGCGATGGAAGGCGGCCTGTCCGACGAGCAGCTGTCGTCGGTGGTGAAGATCGCCGACGAGTCGAGCGATCGGGAATGGGCGGTGCGGGCGCCCAACGTCGACCCGGTCGAGCTCGCGCGGATGGCTCGCAAGGCGTCGACGCCCACCTCCGAAGACGCGCGGGCGCGGTTCGCAAGTCGCGAGTTCCGCATGTGGCGAGGTCGTGACACCGGCATGTTGCAGCTGCGCGGTCAATTGCCCGACGACATGGGCGCGAAGTTCGAGGCGAAGATCACGCAGCTCACCGAGGAGATGAAGGTGAAGGGTGAGCCGTGGGCTCCGTTCGAGCAGCGCGCGGCCGACGCGCTGCTGGCGTTGTGCGAGCCGGCAGTGTCCGACGACGAGCATGCGCCGACGTTGGCGGCACAACCGGTCGTGCAGGTGGCGCTGGGGCTCCACGGACCCGCCGAGATCGCCGGGATCCCGATCGCCGACTCCTTGTTGGAGCAGTTGCGGGCGAACGCGACGATCGAGCCGGTGCTCGTCGACGAGTACGGCGCGGTGCTCGGGATCGGTCGGCGCACGTCGGCGGTGTCGCCGAAGCTGCGCCGAGCAGTCCTGCTGCGCGATGCGCAGTGCCGAATTCCCGGGTGCGCGCGGCGGCGGGGGCTGGAGGTGCACCACCTCGTGCCCCGCAGTCGAGGAGGCAGCGACGACATCTCCAACCTTGCCGCGGTCTGCCCGGCGCACCACCGCCTGCTCGTGC
>DASUAS010000391.1:0-4778 GCA_035763625.1 Acidimicrobiia bacterium | reverse complement strand
CTCGACGCCGAGCACCAGCGGGTGTTCGACGAGGAGTCCGCGGGCTACGACATGCCGTCGCGCCAGTTCATGGTGGGGCTCGGGATCTGCGCGCCCACGCTGCTGGAGCACGGGACCGACGAGCAACGCCGCACCTACCTCCCGGGTCTGCTGCGGGCCGACGCCATCTGGTGCCAGCTCTTCTCCGAGCCCGGCGCCGGTTCCGACGTCGCCAGCCTGCAGACGCGTGCCGAGCGCGACGGCGACCAGTGGATCGTGAACGGCCAGAAGGTGTGGACCTCGGGTGCGCACTACGCCGACTACGGGCTGCTCGTCGCGCGCACCAACCGCGACGTCCCCAAGCACCGCGGCATCACCATGTTCATCGTCGACATGCACTCGGCGGGGGTCACGACGCGCCCGCTGCGCCAGATCGACGGCCGCGCCCACTTCAACGAGGTGTTCCTCGACGACGTGCGGCTCCCGGCCGACGCAGTGGTGGGAGAGGTCGACGACGGCTGGCGGGTCACCCTCGACATGCTGGCCAACGAGCGGGTGGCGATCGGTGCCGGTGGGAGCTCGCAGTCGTTGAGCAGCGACGGCTACGCCACCGTCCTGCGCCTCGCGCGCGAGCGCGGGTGCACCGGCGATCCGGTCGTCCGCCAGGAGCTGGTCGAGGTCTACGCGCTCGAGCGCATCCTCGCGCTGCTCGGGCTCCGCATCCGCGCCGCGCTGGTCGCGGGACGCGCACCGGGCCCCGAGGGTTCGGTGGCGAAGCTCGCCGCGACTGCCCTCGGCAAGCAGTCGGCCAGCCTGGGCATGGCCCTCGTCGGCGCGGGGAGCCTGGCGTGGGACGACACCGACGTCGACGGCGGTGATCCCGCGGCGGCGTTCCTGTTCGCACCGATGCTCGGCATCGCCGGTGGCACCAGCGAGATCCAGCGCAACATCATCGGCGAGCGGGTGCTCGGCCTCCCGAAGGACCCCGCGGTCGACAAGGACGTGCCGTTCCGCAACCTCTTGGTCGGGACGCAGACGAGGTAGCTCAGCGGTGTCGACCAGGGACCCCGCCAGATGCCGCAACCTCCTGGTTGGGTGTCGACCAGGGACCCCGCCACATGCCGCAACATGCCGCGAACTCCTGGTCGGGACGCAGAAGTCGTAGTCGGCCCTACTGCTCGACGATGCTCCAGCGGGACGGTTCGCCGTCGGTCTCCTCGAGCACGCCCTGCTTCGACAGCGCGCGGAGGTGCGCGTAGGCCTCGCCGATCGCCGAGCGCCGCATGAAGCCGTCGATCTGGTCCCAGGGACGCGACCAGTCCATCCGGGGCGCGACGTCCCACGCGGTGTCGTGGCCGTCGCGGATGGCGGCGATGACCTCACGGAAGCGCTGCTCGTGGTGGGCCCGGATCTCGAGCAGGCGCTCACGGTGGCCGACGTAACGCCACTCGTGCGCGGGGAGCGCCTCGACCGCGTCGTACGCGGCGAGCTTCTCCAACGAGTTGAGGTAGTCGCCGAGCGGGTCGGGTTCGGTCTGCGGGTTGAGGTTCACGTTGGGCGTGATGCGCGGCAGCACGCAGTCGCCGGTCAGCATCAGCCGGTTGCCGGCTTCCCAGAAGCAGAGGTGGCCGGGGGAGTGGCCCGGGGTCCAGATCGCGGTGACGTCCCAGCCGGGTATCTGCGGCTTGTCGCCGTCGTCCATGAGGACGGTCGGGTCGACGAACTCGACGAGCGGACGCACCGGCATCGACGCGTTCGTGAGCTCCTCGAGCTCGCTGGCGGGGGCACCGAGCTTGCGCAGCATCCGCCCCATGCGTTCGAGCAGGTCGGCCGGCTCCTCGTAGCGGTCGTGCACGAGCGCGGCGTCGGCCGGGTGCAGTGCGATCCAGGCGTCGGAGATCTCGCGCACGCGACCGGCGAGGCCGTAGTGGTCCGGGTGGATGTGCGTGACCATGACGCCCTGGACGTCGGCCATCTCGGAGCCGGCCTGGCGCAGCCCGGCGCTCAGCGCGTCGAAGGCATCGTCGGTGTTCCACCCGGCATCGATCAGGAACGGGCCCTGGTCGGTCTCGAACGCGTACACGAAGACGTAGCGCAACGGGATCGGGAGCGGCACCGGGATGCTCCAGAGCCCCGGCCGCACCTGCTCGACGGGAGGCAGTGGCTTCGTGGCGCGCTCGGTCGACGTCATGCTCAGAGGATGCCAGACGGCACTACCGTGCTGCCGGTCCGAGCGAGGTCGTACAAGGAGCAGGTGCATGCGGGGACTGGGCGACAAGGTCGTCGTCGTGGCTGGAGGTGGTTCGGGCATCGGCGCCGCGACCGCACGGCGGCTCGGCGCGGAGGGGGCCGCGGTGGTGGTCGGCGACCTCGTCGGCGCCAATGCCGACGCCGTCGCGGTCGAGGTGCGCGACGCCGGCGGCCGCGCGCTGGCCGTGCCGTTCGACATCGCCGACGACGAGTCGGTCGCGGCGCTGGTCGCCGCCGCAGTCGGGGAGTACGGCGGGCTCGACGCGATGCACGCGAACGCGGCCGACCTCTCGCCGGAGACCATCGGGCGCGACTCGAACGCACTCGACGTGCCGCTCGGCGTGTTCGACCACACGCTCGAGGTGAACCTGCGGGGGCACCTGCTCTGCACGCGGCACGCGCTTCCGCATCTGCTCGAGCGCGGCGGTGGCGCATTCGTCTACACGAGCTCGGCCGCCGGCCACATCGGCGAGCCCGAGCGGCCGGCGTACGCGGCCTCCAAGGCGGGCATCAACTCGCTGGTGCGCCACGTGGCGTCGCGCTGGGGTCGCCAGGGCATCCGGGCCAACTCGATCGCGCCCGGCCTCGTCGTCACGCCGGCGATGGACACCGGCCTGCCGAGCGAGTTCCGCGAGCACGCGTTGCGCGTCGGTCGCTCACCGCGTCTGGGCCGCCCCGACGACATCGCGGGGATGGTCGCGTTCCTCGTGTCCGACGACGGCGAATGGGTGAACGGCCAGGTGCTCAGCGTCGACGGCGGCGCCAGCATGCGCCCGTAGCCCGCTTTCCGATTTGGCGTTGCTCGTGTGCCGTAGTGTCACACGAACTGCGGCGAAACGTGGAGGAGAGGGGGTCAGCGGAGCAGGGGGTCGCGGGGGAGGCCGAGGAGGCGTTCGCCGATCTGGCTGCGGACGATCTCCGACGTTCCTCCGGCGATGGTGAGGCAGCGGGCGAAGATCTCGGTCTGCTGCACGCCGGCGTCCTGCCCCTCGGCCAGTGCGCCGGCGGGCCCGATGATCCGCAGCGCGAGCGCCGCTTGGCGCTGCGAGTGCTCTGCGCTGAGCAGCTTGGACACGTTGCCCTCCGGCCCCGGCTCGCCACCGGCGACCGCGCGCTCGGCGGTGCGGAGGTTGAGCAGGCGCATGCTGGCGCGTTCCGAGAGCAGGTGACCGACGGGCTCGAGCGCAGCGGTGTCGTCACCGGCGTAGCGGTGGGCGAGGTCGAGCAGGTCGAACAGCGGATCGCCGATGCCGCCTCCACCGCCGCCGATGCTCACTCGCTCGTTGCCGAGCGTGGAGCGCGCGACGCGCCAACCGCCGTCGACGGGACCGACGACGTCCTCGTCGGGCACGAACACGTCGTCGAAGAACACCTCGTTGAACAGCGCGTGGCCGGTCGCCTCGCGAAGGGGGCGGATGTCGACGCCGGGCGCTTCGAGGTCGATGACCAACACCGTGATGCCGTCGTGCTTCGGCTTGTCGGGGTCGGTGCGCACGGTGGCGAGGCCGCGGTTGCACTGCGCGGCGCCGGTGGTCCACACCTTCTGCCCGGTGACCTTCCAGCCGCCGTCCACCTTGGTGGCCTTGGTGCGCACGCCGGCGGCATCGGACCCTGCGCCGGGCTCCGAGAACAGCTGGCACCACGTGAGCTCGTACTCGAGGCTCGGGCGGATCCAGCGCTCCATCTGGTCGGCGTCGGCGTACTGCGTGAGGGTCTGGATGATCCATCCGCCGATGCCGTACTGCGGCGGCCGCACTCCCGCAGCGCGCAGCTCCTCCTCGATCACGAGCTGCTCGACGGCACCCGCGGCGCGGCCCCACGGTGCAGGCCAGTGCGCCAGCGCGTAGCCGGAGTCGAGGAAGAAGCCCAGCTGCTCCGCCTCCGGCGTGGCGCGGTACTGCTCGACGAACGTGCGCACCTCGGCGCGGTAGGTCTCGGCCTCGGGCGGCAGCTCCACCGCGTGCTCGCCCTGGACGCCGGCGCCGACGAGCCGCGCGACGTCGACGTCGATCGCGCCCGCGGGCCCGAACATCGCCGCCAACGTGACCGCGCGCTTGAGGTACACGTGCGCGTCGTGCTCCCACGTGAACCCGATGCCACCGTGCAACTGGATGTTCTTCTCCGCGCACATGACGAAGGCGGGCAGCGCCTGCGCGGCGGCGACCGCGGCCGCGAGCTCGAACTCGGGCGTCCCTGGCTCGGTGCGGGCGGCGTCCCAGGTCGCCGCAGTGGCGAGCTGGGTCGCGACCAACATGTCGGCGCACTGGTGCTTCACCGCCTGGAACATGGCGATGACGCGGCCGAACTGCTCGCGCACCTTGGCGTACTCGCTGGCCATGATGACGCACGCCTGCGCGCCGCCGGTGGCCTCGGCCGCGGCCAGGACGCGCCCGAGCACGACCGCGGTGGCGCGCGCGCCGGACAGCACACGATCGGCCACCGGGGTGCCGTCGAGGGTGACTGCGCCGACGCGACGGGTGGCGTCGGTGTTCGTCGGCATCGACACGGTCACGTCGTCGCGCGACACGAGCACCAGGTCGTCGCCGGCG
>DASUAS010000390.1:0-4190 GCA_035763625.1 Acidimicrobiia bacterium | reverse complement strand
AGCACGTCGTCGAGGCGGGCGAAGTTCTGGCGTCGCCGTTCGTTGAACTCGACCAACCGGTCGAGCTGCACGTTCCCGTACGCGGCGCTGATCTCGGACGGCTCGAAGTTGTAGCCGGTGTCGTCGAAGAGGAAGACCATGTCGTACGGCGTGCCGTCGGCGAGGGTTCCGAAGCGATCATCGTCGCCCTGCTTGGTGCCGAACAGGTAGCGCTCGCTGCGGCGTCCCCACCGGCGGCGTACGAGGCTGGCATCGAACCACTCGGGATCGTCGACCGCGAGCATGCCCCCGGTGCTGGCGGCGGTGATCGAGTGGCCGCGGGCGAAGCTCGTGACCGAGATGTGCGAACGGGTGCCGGTGCGGGAGCCGCGCAGGTACGAGTCGAGGACGTCGCAGCTGTCCTCCACGACGACGAGCCCGTGGCGGTCGGCGACGGCGCGGATGGCGTCCCAGTCGGGGCAGTTGCCCACGAGGTTGGGGGTGAGGATCGCCTTGGTGCGGGGCCCGATCATCGCCTCGATGGCGGCGACGTCGATCTGGAGCGTGTCCGGCTCGACGTCGACGAACGCGGGCACGATGCCGTTGCGCACCAGCGGCGCGATGTCGCTGGAGAACGTCAGCGGCGACGTGATCACCTCGTCGCCCGGTTCGCACCCGAGCAGGTCGACCGCGAGCCAGATGGCCGACGTGCCGCTGTTCACCATCACCGCGTGCTGCTTGGCGAGCAGCACCGCGACCCGCCGTTCGAATTCGGCCACCTCTTCGCCGATGGCGAGGCGGGCCGGCGACCGCAGCACGCGGACGACGGCTTCGATCTCACGCTCGTCGTGGACCGGTCCGGCTTCGGCGACGTGCGGGTAGATGTCGGTCATGCCGTCGACTGTGCCACGCGCGCAGCCAGCAGGGCGGCGAGCTCCTGCTTCTTGATCTTCCCCGACTCGAGGAACGGGAGCTCGGACTTGGCGCACACCCAGAGGTGCTTGGGCACCTTGTACGCCGAGAGCTCGCCCTTCAGCCTGGCCCGGAGCTCGTCGCCGTCGAGGATGTCGCCCGCGCGCGGCACGACCGCACCGACCACGAGCTGCCCGCCGTCGGTCGGGATCCCGGTGACGTAGGCCTCGAGCACGTCGGGGAAGGCCATCAGCGCGGCCTCGACCTCCGCCGGCGTCACGTTGACGCCCCCGGGCGTCTTCAGCATCTCGCCGAGCCGACCGCTGAAGTAGAACCAGCCGTCGGCGTCGAAGTGGCCGGCGTCGCCGGTCCGGTACCAGCCGTCGGGTTCGAACACCTCTTCGCGCTCGCGCCGGTGCAGCCCCTGCATGAGCGAGTAGCCCCGCACCCACAGCTCGCCGTCTCCGCCGGGTGCGACCTCCTCGCCGCTGACGGGGTCGACGACCTTGTGCTCGATGCCAGGGAGCGACTTCCCGAAGGTGCCGCGGCGCGACTCCGGCAACGGGTCGTACTGGTCCCACGACGTGTGCACGCTGCACATCTCGGTCATGCCGAGCGACGTCGAGTTGACCTCGGGCGGGCGCTGCGCCGGCGGCACGAGGTCGGGCATGCTCGTGCGCACGACGGTGGCGACCCGCGCGGGCGTGTACGACGGGTGCTCCGACATCGTCGTGCCCTGCTGCGGCCAGCCGGTGACGTTGGTCGCTCCCTCACGCTCGATGAGATCGAGCGCGGCACCCGGATCGAACGCGGCCTGGGTGACGAGGGTCGCGCCGACGTGCATCACCTCGTAGAGCGCGGTGACGAGACCGCCGATCCAGAAGAACGGCATCGATGAGAACACGACGTCGTCAGGACCCATGGGGTAGCCGATGAGCACGTTGCTCGAGTGCCGTACCACGGCACCCTGGCTGTGCAGCACGCCCTTCGGATCGGCTGTGCTCCCGGAGCTGTAGACGATGAGCGCGGGGTCGGCGGGCACGACGCACTCCTCGGCGCGCGCGAGGAACGCGTCGTCGACGCCAACGCGTGCCGCGCGCGCGACCACGTCGGCTTCGCCGCCGCGCGCCCACCCACGGTCGGTGTCGCCCCACACGTGGATGGCGCGGAGGAAGGGCGCGTCGCGGACGAGCAGTCGCGTGTCCGCCGACTGATCGGCGAGTCCCGGCAGCGCGGCCTCGAGCCGCTCGACGTAGTCGTTGGTCGAGAACCGCGGGTGGGTGACGAGCTCGGTGAGATCGGCGTGATGGATCGTCCAGCCGAGCTCGCGGGTCTTGAGGAAGGTGTTGATCGGCACCACGACCGCGCCGATGCGCAGCAGGGCGAACCCCACGACGGCGGTGTCGACGGAGTTCGGGATCAGGATGCCGACGTGCGAGCCCTTGCCGATGCCCGCGGCGAGGAACCCGCGCGCGAGCTCACCCGTGCGCGTGACCAGCTCGGCGTACGTGATCCGGTCGTCGTCGGCGACGAGGTAGGTGTGGTCGCCGAAGCGCGCCGCGTGGTGCAGCAGCCCGGGGAACGTGGGGGTGAAGTCGGGGAACGGCATGGTCCTCACCCAGGCTGGAAGACCGGCAGGTGCCGGCCGTCGGACAGGGGCTCCCAAACGAGGACGACGCGCATGCCCACGCGGACCGCGTCCGGGTCGCAGCCGGTCACGTTGCCCATCATCCGCACGCCGGCGTCGAGGTCGACCAGCGCGACGACGTACGGCCCGTCCTCCGCGATGCGCCCGGGGCCAGGACGGGTGTGGACGCTGGCCGCGTACACGGTGCCGGTTCCGGGGTCCTCCCGCCACTCGACTGCGCTCCCGGAGCACGTCGGGCAGAAGGTGCGCGGGTACCAGATCGGGGTGTCGCAGTCGGTGCACCACGGCAGGACGAAGCGCCGCTCGCGCGTCCCGTCCCAGAAGGGACGCGACTCGTCGGAGATCGGTGGCTCCCGCCGCGTGGTCACACCGTCGCCTCCGTGCCGAGCACCACCGTGCCGGTCGCCGAGAGCACGCCACCGCAACCGTGCGCGACCGCGATCTCGGCGCCGTGGACCTGGCGCTCGCCGCATCCGCCGCGCAGCTGCCGGGTCGCCTCGACGAGCAGGAACATGCCGTACTGCCCCGGATGCGTGTACGAGAGCCCGCCGCCGTTGGTGTTCATGGGCAGCGCGCCGCCGGGGCCGAGCTTGCCGTCCTCCACGAACGCGCCGCCCTCACCCTTCGAGCAGAAGCCCAGGTCCTCGAGGTGGAGCAGCGCGGTGATCGTGAACGAGTCGTAGGCCATGAGCACGTCGACGTCGGCGGGCGTGATGCCCGCGTGCGCGAACGCGGCCGGCCCCGAGATCGCTCCTGGTGTGACGGTGAGGTCGGGCATCTGCGAGATGATCCAGTGGTCCATGCCGGTGCCGGCGCCCAGCACGTAGACGGGAGGGCGGGCGAGGTCGCGAGCGCGGTCGGCGGTCGTGAGCACGTACGCACCCGCGCCGTCGGTCACGAGGCAGCAGTCGAGCAGGTGCAGCGGCGAGACCGACATGGGCGACGCGAGCACGTCGTCGACGGTGATCGGTTCCTGGTACCGGGCGCGGGGGTTCATCGCCGCCCACCGGCGGGTGTCGACCGCGATCTGGGCCAGCTGCTCGGCGGTGGTGCCGTACTGCGCCATGTGCCGGCTCGCCGCGAGCGCGTACGACGTCATGGGCATCATCGGGCCGTACGGCACCTCCCACTCGGCCGCGACGTCGGGACCCATCGGCCCGAACGAGGGGGTGATCGGCCCGAGCTTGCGGTCCTGGCGCGGCGTCGAGGCGTAGACACCGACCACCACGTCGCAGAGCCCGCTGGCGATGGCAGCGGCGGCGTGCTCGACGTGCACCTCGAAGCTGGAGCCACCGACGAACGTGCCGTCGACGAAGCGCGGGTGGATGCCCAGGTACTCGGCGATGCCCGTGGCCAGGCCCGAGCAGCAGACCCCGTCGACGTCGCCGAGGGAGAGCCCGGCGTCGTCGAGGGCCTCGCGGATCACGTCCGCCTCGAGCACCCGGCCCCGGCGGTCGAGCTCGCCGGTGGGGGAGGCCGCGTCGGCGACCCCGACGATCGCGGCCTGGCCGCGCAACGATCCGGTGGTCATCGCCCCCCTTGGTGTGAACGTGGTTCTCCCGCAGCGATGGTGGAACTTCCGCGGAGTGTACCGCCAGGTCCGCCGAGCTCCGCCGGGAGTGGCCACCGCTAGTGTCGGCCCGGTGATGGA
>DASUAS010000389.1:0-8809 GCA_035763625.1 Acidimicrobiia bacterium | reverse complement strand
CCGGTGTCGCAGCAGCGAGGTGATCTCGATCGCGGCGAGCAGGTACATCCCGACGATGCCCCACGCGACCGCAGCTGGGTGCCACGCACCGGTGAACGGGACGAGCACGTCGGTGATGCCGAAGTTGGTGTAGGTGTCGAGGAGGATCGCGCCCACGTGCACGCCGACGAACGCGACGGTCAACGCGCCGAGGTAGCGGTGCAGGCTCAGCAGCCACGCCGGGGTCGGCCGACGGCCGAGCACCTTGGTGGCGAGCAGCAGCCCCCACACGATGGTGGCGACGACGAGCGCCCACGCGACGATGCCGCTCGACCGGGCGACGTACCACGAGATCGTGTCCACGCTCAGCTCCCTCTCGTGGTCGTGTGCGCGGCCACCGATCGCGACGGCGTGCTCGAAGTGGTGGACGTGGCCGACGCGGCGGAGGTGCTGCTGCTCGACGACGTCGCGCGCTTCGCGCTCGCGGCTGCAGTCTGCGTCGTCGCCGCGCTCAAGCCGTCGCGCCAGGCGAGCGCGCCGCCGAGCGAGAGCATGGTGGCGACGCTCAGCGCGGTCGCGGCCTTGCGAGCGCGCGCCGCCCGCGGCTTGCGTCGCGGGCGACCTGGCGGGGTGGGAACCGGTGCAGGGCTCACGGTCTGCTCGTCCATGACGACGAAGGTACGGACGCGCGGTGAACGGTCCGCGAGAGGCGGGTAAGAGCCGTCGAAGAAGCAGCCGTACGTCCGATCGCCGCGTCTCGTCGCCGGATCCGGGTGAGAAGGTCGGCGGGTAGTGTCGCCGGCATGGCCGCACCGACGAACGAGATCTCCGTCGCGATCACCGTCAACGGTGTCGTGACCGAGCACGAGGTCGAAGCCCGCACGCTGCTCGTGCACTACCTGCGCGAGGTCGTCGGTCTCACGGGTACCAACATCGGCTGCGATTCCACGTCGTGTGGCGCGTGCACGGTGCTGCTCGACGGCGAGTCGGTGAAGTCGTGCACCGTCCTCGCCGCGCAGGCCGACGGCGGTGCCGTCACGACGATCGAGGGGCTCGCCGACGGCGATGCGCTGCACCCGATGCAGGCCGCGTTCCGCGAGCACCACGGTCTGCAGTGCGGCTACTGCACGCCGGGCATGGTGATGGCGGCCGTGTCGCTCGCGGAGGAGGCGCTCGCGGGCGACGGTGGCACGCTCGACGAGGCGGCCGTGCGCGAAGGCCTCGAAGGCAACCTCTGTCGCTGCACCGGGTATCAGAACATCGTCGCCGCCGTCGTTGCCGGATCGGTCGACATGGCCGGGGCCCGCCGGTGATCCCCGCCGCGTTCGCGTACGCCCGGGCCGAGTCTCTCGACGAGGCGATCGCGCTGCTGGCCGAACACGGCGACGACGCCAAGGTGCTCGCCGGCGGCCACTCGCTCCTGCCCCTCATGAAGCTGCGCCTGGCCACCCCGTCGGTCCTGGTCGACGTCGGCCGGATCCCCGATCTCGCGTACGTGCGCGACGGTGGCGATCACGTGGCCGTCGGCGGGCTCACCCGTCACCACGACGTCGAGCACGACGCGCTGCTCCGCGAGCACGTCCCGCTGATGGCCGCGGCCGCAGGCGAGGTCGGTGACCCGCAGGTGCGCCACCGCGGCACGCTCGGTGGCACGCTCGCGCACGGCGATCCGGCGTCCGACCTGCCCGCGGTGGTGCTCGCCCTCCGCGGCGACATCGTCGTGCGGGGGAGCAAGGGCGAGCGTGTCATCGGCGCCGACGACTTCTTCGTCGACTTCCTCGAGACCGCGCTGACACCCGACGAGATCATCACCGAGGTGCGCCTGCCGAAGACCGGCGACGCGGGCTGGGCGTTCCAGAAGTTCAACCGGCGCGCGCAGGACTGGGCGATCGTCGGCGTCGCCGCGGTGGGCGGGTCGCAGCCAGGAGTCGCGCTGGTGAACATGGGCTCCACGCCGGTCCGGGCTCACGCCGTCGAAGCGGCGCGGCGCGACGGTGCGTCGGGCGTCGAAGCGGCGGCGCGTGCGGCCGACGGCACCGAGCCGCCGTCCGACCTCAACGCCACGTCCGACTACCGCCGTCACCTCGCACGCGTCCTGGTGGGCCGCGCGCTCGACACCGTCGACACCGTCGCCAACCCGGGAGGCGCCCGATGACCGCCACGACGTTCGGAGCGGGATCGCTCGTCGGCGTGCCCGTGCGCCGGGTGGAGGACCCGACCCTGTTGCGCGGCGAGGCCACCTACATCGACAACCTCGCACTGCCCGGCGCCCTGCACCTGGCGTTCGTGCGGTCGTCGTATGCGCACGCGGAGCTCACCGGGGTCGACACCGCCGACGCGCGCGCCATGCCCGGCGTGGTGGCGGTCTACACCGCCGGCGATCTGGAGTTCCCCGACCACACCGGCATGATGCAGCTCAACCCCAACGTGGTGCGGCCCGCGCTGGCGCGCGACCGGGTCCGCTTCGTGGGTGACGCCATCGCGGTCGTCGTCGCCGAGACCAAGGCGCAGGCGGTCGACGCCGCCGAGACGGTGGTCGTCGAGTACGAACCGCTCGCCGCGGTCACCGACATGGAGGATGCGCTCGCGCCCGACGCACCCGTCCAGTTCGACGCGCTCGGGTCGAACGTGATCATGGGTGCGCGCGAGCCCGACGGCTACGACCCGCTCGCCGGCGCCGAGGTCGTCGTGCGCGGCCGGTTCGAGAACCAGCGCGTCGCGGTGGTGCCGATGGAGGGCTCGGCGGTGGCGGTGGTCCCCGGCGACGACGGCGACGGCCACGAGCTCACCGTCTACCTCGCGTGCCAGATGCCGCACTCCAACCGGAACGCCCTGGCCACGAACTTCGGCGTCGAACCGGAGAAGGTGCGGCTCATCGCGCCGCACGTCGGCGGCTCGTTCGGCGCCAAGCACTGGGCGCCCGAGGACATCGTCGCGGTGCGCGTGGCCCGCGAGCTCGGCCGGCCGGTGAAGTGGGTCGAGACGCGCTCCGAGAACATGATCGCGATGCCGCACGGCCGCGGGCAGGTGCAGTACCTGGAGCTCGGCTTGCTGCGCGACGGCACCATCGTCGGGCTGCGCTGCCGGATCATCGGCGACTCCGGCGCGTACGGCGGCTTCGGCGGGATGCTCGCGTTCGGCCCGACGCGCATGATGTCGCAGGGTGTGTACCGCATCCCCAAGATCGGTTACGACTGCGCGGTCGCGCTCACCAACCTCGCGCCGATGGGCGCGTACCGCGGTGCGGGACGACCCGAAGCCGCGGCGATGCTCGAGCGCATCCTCGACATGGCCGCCGACGAGCTCGACATCGACCCGGTCGACATCCGCCGCCGCAACTTCCTGCAGCCCGACGAGTTCCCCTACTCGACCGTCACCGGAGTCACCTACGACATCGGCGACTACGACGCCGCGCTCACCGAGGCGCTGCGCATCGCCGGCTACGACGAGCTGCGCGCCGAGCAGGCCACTCGGCGCGAGCGCGGTGACGTGCGCCTGCTCGGCATCGGGGTGTGCGCGTACGTGGAGATCACCGCGGGCGGGTCGTCGAGCGAGTACGCCGAGGTCGAGGTGCACCCGGACGGCAGCGCCACGGTGAAGGCCGGTACCTCGGCGCACGGGCAGGGTCACGCCACCGCCTACTCGCAGTTGGTGTCGGGACAGCTCGGCATCCCCATCGAGCGCATCAGCTTCGTGCAGTCCGACACCGCGCTCGTGCCCCGCGGCGGTGGCACCGGTGGGTCGCGCTCGTTGCAGATCGGGGGCAGCGCGGCGCTCGAGGCGTCGCGGGGCGTGCTCGAGCGGGCCCGCAGCATCGCCGCCGAGCTGCTCGAAGCCGCCCGCGAGGACATCGTGCTCACCGACGACGGGATGCTCGGCGTCGCCGGTGTGCCGTCGAAGGCGATCACGTGGGCCGAGGTCTCGACCAAGGCGAGCGACGACGGTGTCCCGCTCGTCGTCGAGCACGACTTCGTGCAGTCGGGGGCGTCGTTCCCGTTCGGGGTGCACGTGTCGGTCGTCGAAGTCGACACCGAGACCGGACGGGTGGTGCCGTTGCGGCACGTGGCCGTCGACGACTGCGGACGCATCCTCAACCCGATGCTCGTCGACGGCCAGGTGCACGGGGGGGTGGCGTCGGGCATCGCCCAGGCGCTCTGGGAGCACATGGTCTACGACGAGGACGGCAACCCGCTCACGTCGACGCTGGCCGAGTACGGCATCCCGAGCGCGGCGGAGTTCCCGACGTTCGAGGTCGCGCACACCGAGACGCCGTCACCGCTCAACCCGCTCGGGGCCAAGGGCATCGGCGAGTCGGCCACCGTGGGCAGCACGCCCGCGGTGCAGAACGCCGTCGTCGACGCGCTGAGCCACCTCGGCGTCCGCCACATCGACCTGCCGTGCACGCCCGAGCGCGTCTGGCGTGCGGTCGAAGACGCCCGGGCCGGCACCCTGCCCGATCCGTGGCGCGAGCCGCCCGCCGCCTTCGCCACCCTCCGGGTCCGCGAGCGCGCCGCGCCGTCACGCCGGGCGGAAGAGGAGATCGACCTGTAGCGCAACCGCCGCATCTGCTGCCGTTCTCGGTCGGCCGGTACGATCTGCGGCCCATGAAGATCGCGGTCTGTGTGAAACACGTGCCGACGGGCACCCTGCGCATGCAACCCGCCTCGGGCACGCTCGACCGCAGCGGCCCCGGCGAGCTGAACGCCACCGACAGGAACGCGCTCGAGGAGGCGTTGCGCCTGAAGGAGGGCGGCGACGCCGAGGTCGTCGTCGTCACGATGGGTCCGGCGGCGGCGACGGAGTCGTTGCGCACCGGCTTGGGCATGGGCGCCGACCGGGCGCTGCTCGTCGACGACGACGCGGTGGTCGGCTCCGATCTCGTCGCGACCAGCCTCGTGCTCTCACGGGTGCTGGAGCGGGAGTCACCGGATCTCGTGCTGTTCGGGCAGCAGACCAGCGACGGCGGGGGAGCGGTGCTCTGGGCCGCGGTCGCCGAGCGGATGCAGCAACCGTTCGTCTCCCAGGCCACGAAGCTGGCGCTGGGCGACGGCGTCGTCACCGTCGAGCGCGAGACCGAGGTGGGCACCGACACCATCGAGGCCAGGCTGCCCGCGGTCGTCGCGGTGAGCGACGCGATCAACGAGCCGCGCTACACGTCGCTGAAGGGGATGATGGGCGCCAAGAAGAAGCCGCTGGAGACGCTGAGCGCATCCGACCTCGGGCTCGCCGCCGACGCGGTGGGTGCCGCGGGCTCGCGAACCGTGGTGCTCTCCACCGGCACGCCTCCGGCCCGGGCCGGGGCGGTCACGATCGAGGACGACGCCGGCGCGGCGCAGGCGATCCTCGACTACCTGACCGAACGCGACCTCGTATGAAGGCCCTCGTCTTCCTCGAGCACCACGAGCACGCGATCGCGCCGGGATCGCTCGGTGTGCTCACCCGCGCTGCTGCCCTCGATCCCGACGTCGCCGCGGTGCTGGTCGGCGACGACCAGCTCGCGCCGGTCGCGGCCGAAGCGGGTCGTCACGGCGCCGCGACCGTCTTCACCGTCGTCGACGCGTACCCGTCGCCGATCGCGGGCCCCCGCATCGACGTGTTGAGCGAGCTCGTCACGAGCCATGGGTTCGACACGATCCTCTTCTCCAACTCGGTGCTCGCCGCCGACGTCGCGGCCGGGCTGGCGGCGCGACTCGACGCCGGCATCAACTGGGACCTCGTCGACCTCGAAGTGCGCGACGGCGAGCCGATCGGGAAGCAGCCGATGCTCCAGGACTCGGTGCTCGCCGAGGTCGGCTGGCGATCGCCGCAACGGGTGGCGCTGTTCCGTCCCGGCTCGTTCGCACCGGTGCCGTCCGTCACCGAGCGCGAGCCGGTGGTCGAGTCGCTGGTCGTCGCGTTCGCCGAGCACACGATGGCAGCGCGCATCACGGAGCGGACGCTGCGGGCCGACGAGGGCCCGGCGCTCGCGGATGCCGACGTGATCGTCGCCGGCGGCATCGGAGTGGGCTCGGAGGACGGGTTCGCGCTCGTCGAGCAGCTCGCGGCCGCGCTGGGCGGGGCGGTCGGGGCGACCCGCGCCGCGGTCTACAAGGGGTGGTATCCCGCGTCGGCGCAGATCGGCCAGACCGGCACGACGGTCGCACCGAAGCTCTACGTCGCGCTCGGGATCTCCGGCGCGGTGCAGCACAAGGTCGGCATGCAGAGCTCGAAGACGATCATCGCGGTCAACAAGGATCCGAACGCGCCGATCTTCGAGTTCAGCGACCTCGCGGTGGTGGGCGACGTGCACACGGTCGTCCCCGAGCTCGTCGCGCTGCTGCGCAAGCACGCGGGCTGATGTCACGTCCCGCCGACTTCAGACCCGAGGTCGCCCGCGACCGGTTCGTCGTGGCACCCTCCGATCCCGTCGACGAGCGCATCGAGGTCGGGGTGCTCGTGGTCGGTGGTGGCCCGGCCGGGCTGGCGTGCGCGATCCGCTTCGGGCAGCTGCTCGAGGAACGCCCCGACGTCGCCGAGCGACTGGGCGACGTGCCGCTGGCGATCGTGGAGAAGGGCAAGCAGGTGGGCTCGCACCTGCTGTCGGGCGCGGTGATCCGCCCCGGGGCGTTGCAGCGGCTGTTCGACGGCCACGGCGGTCTCGACGACATGCCCACGTACGGTCCGGTCGCCAAGGAGCAGGTGTACCTGCTCACCCACGACCGCGCGGTGCCGATCCCCACGCCACCGCCGATGCGCAACCACGGCAACGTCGTCGTGTCGCTCTCCCACCTCGGCCGCTGGCTCGCCGAGCGCGCCGAATCGGCCGGCGCGATGCTCCTGCCCGAGACGCCCGCCGTGCGCCTGCTCGTCGAGGACGGTCGCGTGGTCGGCGTGCGCACCGGCGACAAGGGCCGGGGCCAGCACGGCGAGGAGCTGGCGAACTTCGAGCCCGGGAGCGACCTCGTCGCGCGCGTGACGATCCTCGCCGAGGGCACGCAAGGGCATCTCACGACGACTGCGCTCGACCACTTCGACCTTCGCGGCAACGCCGCGCCCCAGGTGTGGGAGCTCGGCGTCAAGGAGGTGTGGAAGGTCGCGCGGCCGCTCGACCGCGTGATCCACACCATGGGATGGCCGCTGCGACCACAGGCGAAGTACCGGGAGTTCGGCGGTTCGTTCATCTACCCGCTGGGCGACGACCTCGTGTCGATCGGGATGGTCCTCGGGCTCGACTACCGCGACCCGAACCTCAACCCGCACGACCTGCTCCAGGTGCTGAAGACCCACCCGACGGTCCGCGCCATCCTCGAAGGTGGCGAACGCGTCGAGTGGGGCGCCAAGACCATCCCCGGTGGTGGGTTCCATGCGCTGCCACGACGACTGCACGCGCCGGGTGTCCTGCTCTGCGGTGACGGCGTCGGGATGGTGAACGTCCCGACGCTCAAGGGCGTGCACTACGCGGTCGAGTCGGGGCGCCTCGCTGCCGAAGCCGCGTTCGCGGCGGTGTCGGAAGCAACCGACGACGCGCCGGTGTCCGAGCGCACGCTCGCGTCCTACGACGACGCCGTGCGCGCCAGCTTCATCTGGGACGAGCTCCACGAGGTGCGCGACCTACGGCAGGTGTTCACACACGGCTTCTTCCTCGGCGGCGCACTCGGCATGGTCAACACGGTCACCAAGGGCCGGGTGTGCATCGGGTCGCCGACCACCGAGCCCGACGACGACTGTCCGCTCCTCCCCGTCGGCCGTCCACAACCCCCGATCACCCACGACGGCGTGCTCACCTTCGACCGGCTCTCGTCGGTGTTCGCCTCCGGCAACAAGACGCGTGACGACCAGCCCAACCACCTGCTGGTCCGCACCCGCGTCGCGCCCGACGTCGCCGAGCTGTGGGCGAACCTCTGTCCCGCGCAGGTGTACACCGCGGGTCCGGTCGGTGACGACGGACTCGCCGAAGTCGAGGTGGCGCCGTCGAACTGCGTGCAGTGCGGGGCCATCTCGGCCCGGGGCGGTCGCCTCACCCCACCCGAAGGCGGATCCGGTCCCGAGTACTGGCAGACCTGACCGGAGCGATCAGGTGGCGGTGAAGTCGAGGCCGGGCGGGGGCGTCGACGGCAGCTGCCAGCGCAGGAAGCTCTTGTCGTACTTCTCGTGGTACGCGTTCGCCTGGTCGATCATCGACGTGAAGTTGGCCTCGAACGCGTCCCAGTCCTCGGCCTCGATGTTCGCCTGCAGCGTGGCCACCTCACCGGCGACGAACGAGTCGACGTCCTCCTCGTACTTCGGGCGCAGGATCGAGCCCTTCTGCATCAGGTTGACGGCTTCCTTCAACTGGAACGCGGCCAGCTTGCGGTTGTGCGCCTGTGCGGCGTAGTAGCACTTCCAGATCCGCTCGCCGACCAGCGGCATGATCTCGGCCATCCCCGGCAAGAGGTGTCCGAGGTCGCTCAGCTCGAACGACCCACCCTTGATCGCGATCTCGTGGTCGTGGTCAGCAGCCATGCGCGGGACGCTACCGCGCCCGCGCGGCGAGACGCATGTCCGGGCGCACCCCACTCTGTTTCGGCGTTGCTGGCGTGCCGCTACGGCACACCAACCACGCCAAAAGCAGCTATGCGATGCGCGCGCCGGGGGTGTACTCGACGGCCATGTGCTTCACGCCGCCGATGAAGTTGGAGCGCAACACCTCGGGCTCGGCGACGAGGTGCATGTCGGGGATGCGCGACAGGACCTCCTCGAAGATCAGGCGCAGCTCCATGCGCGCGAGGTTGGCGCCCAGGCAGAAGTGGTGGCCGCCGCCGCCGAACGCGACCTGCTCCGACGGCTCGCGCGTGATGTCGAAGCGGAACGG
>DASUAS010000388.1:0-4216 GCA_035763625.1 Acidimicrobiia bacterium | reverse complement strand
TGCGTCGGCCTTCAACATCGGGATAACTCCAGGAGATGATTGTCAGTACCCATCGACAACCAGCGACACGGGCGAACAGACGGTCAAGATTCCACCGATCAGCATTGCCCGTTCACCGGTGCAGCTCCTGGTCGAACAAATCATCGGTCTCACGTTCAAGACCAACTGCATCCCTCATCCAAATGTCGCAGGCCAGCAACAAATCGCATCGCAGATCAATCAAGCGACGAACCTCCCCGTGGCCGCGCCGTTCGGCCATGACCAGTTCATCGATCAAGCAAACGCGTTGTGCCGCCAGATCAGCGCGCAGATCCCCCTTGCGACCGACCCGACTGATCTGCAAGGTCTCTCCAACGCCGTCAACGCTTCGTTGTCGGTCTACCCCGGGTTCCTCGGGCAGGTCTCCAACCTCATCGCAACGCAACCCGATCAGCCGAACCTTGCCGCCAACTGGCTCTCACCGATGCAGACGGATTTCGACGCAGCACGAGGGCTCGGCGCCCAGTTCGTTCAGGCCGTCCGTGACGGCGACACAGAAACGGCGAACCAGCTTCTCGACCAGATCAGCGCCGCACCCGACCACCGAACCGACGTGGAGACCTTCCTCAACGGCTACGGGCTCACCGACTGTGCCACGCTCGAAGCGCAGTGATGCGGCTGGAGTTCAGCCCCCGGGTCAGGTGGTCACGTTGGGTCGTCGTGGGGGCATTCTCCCAAGGTCTGCACGTCACCCCGGCACCGTCACGTCGAGCTTCATGCCGAGCTTGTAGTGCCCTGGGAGGTTGCAGACCGCGACGTAGTGGCCCGGGGCGAGCGCGTGGGTGGTGAAGCTCTTGGTCCCACCTGCCGCGAGTGCGTCGCCGCTGTCGGCGACGTTGGTGAGCAGTGGTGATTCCTCATTGACGTCACCGTTGGCCTCGGTTGGCAGGCCGTTCGCGGGGAGGTCCGTTCGGAACATGACGATCTCATGAGGGATCGTGCCGTCGTTCGTGTATCCGATGGTGTGCTTGCCCGCCAACAGCCTGGTCGGCATCGAAATTCTGTACTCGACGGTCGACGCCTGGATGTCGCCCGACGGCTCGGACGACCCCATGAGGGCGTAGGCGATGCCGATCGCGACGAACGATGCGATCAGGAGCGCGGCGACGGTCAGGAGTGTGGGCCGCAGGTCGCGCCATCCGCGACGGACCGGCGGGCGCGGTGGCTCGTCGGAAGGTGTCCGTGCCGCTGGCTCCGCGTCGGTCGTCGCAACCACGGTCGGGTCCTTTGACTCGCTTGATGGATGACCCGATGTTGACAGGATGGAGCTGGTCTCCGTAGGGGCGAAGGTCCCGGACGAAGCCTCGGCGCGCGGTGAGCTCGATCGCCCGGATGTCGCACGAGGCGGCAATCGTCATCTGACGGTTGCAGCCCTCACTGATCGCCATGGCGTGAGCAGGGCGCGGGGGGTGACGCGCATCGGTCGTAAGGTGCGCCCATGGCGACACCGGTGATCATCGAGGCGGCCGTCAACGGCGCGACGACGAAGGACGCGAACCCGCACGTCCCCAAGTCGGCCGAGGAGATCGCCGCCGACGCACTCGCGGCGTTCGACGCCGGTGCCGCGATCGTGCACGCGCACTGCGATCCGATCGGCGGTCCCGACGACGAGGTGGCCGAGCGGTACCTCGAGGCGTTCCGTCCGGTGTGGGCGCAGCGGCCCGACGCGCTCCTCTACCCGACGATCAACCCGTCGTCCAACGGGCTCAGCTTCGGGCACCTGGGTCCACTCGCCGACGCCGGCCTGCGCATCGGCTTGCTCGATCCCGGGTCGGTGAACCTCGGGCGTCTCGGCGACGACGGCCTCCCCGCGGGATCGTTCGTGTACGCGAACTCGTTCGACCGCATCAAGGAGGTGTTCGCGTACCACGACGAGCTGGGGCTGGGACCGAGCCTCGCCATCTACGAGCCCGGGTTCCTGTACGCGACGCTCCTGTACGCGCGGCAGGGGAAGCTGCCGCGGGGCGCGATGGCGAAGTTCTACCTGTCGACCGAACGCGGTCTGAGCGGCGCACCCTTCGGGTTGCCCCCCACCGCCGCCGGACTCGACGCCTATCTCGACCTGCTCGGTGACGCGCCCATCCCGTGGGCAGTCTCGGTGGCGGGCGGCGACCTCGGGCGATCCGACGTCGCTCGCCTCGCGCTCGAGCGGGGCGGCCACCTCCACCTCGGCCTCGAGTTCTACGGCGGTGACCGCCAACCCACCAACGCCGAGCTCGTCGGGGAAGCGGTCGCGCTCGTCGCAGCCGCCGGTCGGCCGGTCGCCACGTGTGCCGACGCGGCGGAGATCCTCGGACTGCCCGCGTAGCTCGCACGCGCGCCCCGCACGCGCGCCGGTGGCGACGGCGGCGAAGTCGGTCACCGGCAGAGGCGACGGCGGCGGGGTTATGGTCCGGACATGCCGCACGCACACGTCAACGACCTCGACATCGCCTACGAGCTGATCGGGGAGGGGCGCCCCTGGGTGATCACGCCCGGTGGCCGCTTCAGCAAGGACGACGGCGGGATCCGGGAGCTCGCCGACGCGCTCGCTGCGCACGGCAACCAGGTGCTGATCTGGGACCGCCCCAACTGTGGCGAGTCCGACGTGTGCTTCACGGGGGAGTCGGAATCGACCATGCAGGCCGACACCCTCGCAGCCCTGATCGAGCAGCTGGAGCTCGGGCCGACCGTGATCATCGGAGGTTCCGGCGGTTCGCGCATCTCGATGCTCACCGCGGCGCGCCACCCCGAGCTCGCGGCCGGGCTCGCGATCTGGTGGATCAGCGGCGGCCCCTTCGGGCTGATGAGCCTCGCCGTCCACTACTGCGGGCAGAACCTGGTGAAGGCCTGGACCGAGAGCATGGAGGCGGTGGCCGACCTGCCCGAGTGGGAGGAGAGCCTGCGGCGGCGCCCGTCGAACCGCCAGCGCATCCTCGACCAGGACCGCGAAGAGTTCGTGCGCACCATGGAGCGCTGGATGCTCGTGTACTACCCGCGTGACGACCAGCTCGTGCCCGGTCTCGCCGACGACGACGCCGCCCGCATCACGATGCCGACGCTCGTGTTCCGCAGCGGGGAGAGCGACGCGTGGCACACGCGCGCCACGTCGGAGGCGGTGGCCGCAGGGCTCCCGAACGCGCACCTCGTCGAACCTCCGTGGGGCGACCGCGAGTGGCTCGAACGGTCGGCCGCACGCGCCGCCGGTGCAGGACCGTTGTTCGCGGGCTGGCCGAACCTCGCACCACCACTCGTGGGCTGGGCGAAGCAGGAGGGACTCATCTGATGGCCGATCGTCCGAACAGCCTCGGGCAGTACTGCATCAACGTGACCGATCTCGACCGCTCGGTCGAGTTCTGGAGCGAAGTCGTCGGCATCCCGGTGCAGAGTCGCACCGAGATCCCCACCGCCAAAGAGGTGGTGCTCCAGGCCGAGGTCGGTGGCTCGCGCATCCAGCTCGCGCAGCAGCTCGACCAGGACGGACCCATCGACATGGGCAGTGCGATGTGGAAGCTCTACGTCGACACCGACGACTGCCAGGCGCTCTACGACAAGGCGGTCGCGTGGGGCTGCGAGTCGGTGTCGCCGCCGCAGGACCTCGATCGCTGGCCCGTCACCGTCGCGTTCATCAAGGACCCCGACGGGTACCTCATCGAGCTGCTGCAGAACCACGAAGGCACGCGACCCTCGCTGCGCTAGCCGCGCGTCATTCCCCGATCCGATGACAGGATGCGCGCCAACGCGTCGGCCAGGCGGTCGACGTCGGCGTCGGTGACGTGGAGGTGCGGCGCGAGGCGCAGCATCTCGCCGCGCACCGCGGCGTAGCAGTCGGCGGCAGCGAGGCCGGCGGCGATGCGCGTCCGCACGGTGTCCGGCAGGCGCACGCCGAGCATGTGGGGACCGCGCTGGTCGGACGGCATCGGATCGAGTCCGAGGGCCGCGGCGACGTTCGCGACGGAGTCGGTGACACCCGCGAGCGCGTCGGCGATGCGTTCGACACCCCACTCACCCAGTTGCTCCAGCGCGGCGACGGCCATGGGCAGGAGCTCGAGGTGGCTGCGTTGCCCGACGTCGAACCGGCGAGCTCCGGGCTGGTAGTCGTCGCGGTAGTCGACGAGGCGACTGAAGTCCTCCGACCCGGCGCGCGCGATCCAGTTCTGCTCGATGGGTACCCCGTCGCGGTGTTGCTCGGCGACGT
>DASUAS010000387.1:0-3754 GCA_035763625.1 Acidimicrobiia bacterium | reverse complement strand
GAGGCGAACGCCGAGGAGTTTGTAAAGTCCTATGTACAAAAAGGGGGTGAATGACCTAGATGTCGGTTTTCGGGATCTAGGGGTTCACTCCGAACGTACGTTCGATAGCGTCGGGTGGATGAAACGATGCCCCGACTGCGGCCAGTCCAAGCCCCTCGATGAGCTTCCCACGAACAAGAACTCGAAGGACGGGCGACACACGTACTGCAAGCCGTGTCACAACGCACGCCTGCCCGAGACCATCGAGCTGAGCGGGCTCGCGCGACTGCGCGCTCACAGCCTGGCCGGCGTGTCCGGGTAGGGGTGTCCGGGTAGGTCGTCCCCGTGGGGGGAGTGGAGGACTGGTTCCTCACTGCGGACGAGCGGGGGAACCGCTGGACGCGGATCGACCGGGGCGCGAGCACGGCGGGGTGGAGCGCGGGCAACCGCGTCGAGGTGCTGATCGACGGCGCGACCTACTTCCGCCGTCTGCACGAGGTGCTCTGCTCGCTGGGGCGCGACGACTGGGTGCACTTCACCGACTGGGAGGGTGACCCCGACGAGCGACTCGTCGGCACGGGCACCGAGCTGGCAGAGGTGCTCGCCGATCTCGCGGCGCGGGGCGTGCAGGTACGGGGGTTGCTGTGGCGCTCGCACCCCGCGCAGGTCAACTTCTCCGAGCAGCAGAACCTCGCGCTCACCAAGACCGTCAACCGTGCCGGGGGCGAGGTGCTGCTCGACGAGCGCGTCCGGCGCGGCGGCAGCCACCACCAGAAGGTCTTCGTGATCCGGCATCACGAGCGTGCCGATGACGACGTCGCCTTCGTCGGCGGCATCGACCTGTGCCACGGTCGCCACGACGACGGCCGACACCTCGGCGATCCCCAGGCGGTCGAGCTCGCCGACCGCTACGGCGACCGACCGCCGTGGCACGACGTGCAGCTCGAGGTCCACGGCCCGGCGGTCGCCGCCATCGCCGACACGTTCCGCGAGCGGTGGGAGGACCCGCACCCACTCGATCACCACAACCCGCTGCGCCGGGTGGTGCGCCAGGTCACGCGTCAGCCTCGCCACCCGAACCCGCTCCCGCCGCGTCGGGGAGAACCCGCGCCCTGTGGACCGCACGCGGTGCAGGTGCTGCGCACGTATCCGGCGAAGCGCCCGGCGTACCCGTTCGCCCCCGAGGGCGAGCGCAGCGTCGCCCGCGCGTACCTCAAGGCGTTGCCACGCGCGCGGCGGCTCGTCTACCTCGAGGACCAGTACTTCTGGTCGGAGCGAGCGGCACGCGCGCTCGCCGACGCTCTGCGCCGCAGGCCCGAGCTCCACGTGATCGTGGTGGTGCCCCGCTTCCCCGATCGCGACGGGCGCATCGCCGGGCCCGCAGCGCGCATCGGCCGCGAGCGAGCGACCCGCCTCCTCGAGCGCGCCGCGAGCGACCGCGTCCTCGTGTGCGACGTCGAGAACGACGCCGGCACACCGGTGTACGTCCACGCCAAGGTCTGCATCGTCGACGACGTCTGGATGATGGTCGGCTCCGACAACATGAACCGACGTTCGTGGACGCACGACTCCGAGCTGTCGTGCTCGGTCCTCGACGAGACGCGCGATCAGCGGGAGCCGCGCGATCCGGCCGATCTCGGCGATGGCGCCCGCGACCTCGCCCGCGACACCCGGCTGCGCCTGTGGCGCGAGCACCTCGGTCGCACCGTGGAGAGCGACGTCGACGATCTGCTCGATCCGGCGCGGGCGTTCACCGAGCTCCGCCGCACCGCGCACGCACTCGACGAGTGGCACGCGCGAGGACGCGCCGGACCGCGTCCGCCCGGACACGTGCGCATCCACCGACCCGAGGGCGTCCCGGTGTGGCACCGGTGGTGGGCGCACGCGGTGTCGCGCGTGGTGAACGACCCCGACGGCCGTCCGCGACGCGATCGCCGCGCCGACCGGTACTGAGCCTCCAGGAGTCGAGGAAGCCCCCGTATAGGCTCGCCCGCGTGATGGAGTCACCCCTTCCCAGCTTCGGTCCGGGCCTCGACCCGGGTTCGTCCTTCGTCGATCTGCTGCGCCAGGTCGCGCCGCACGATCTCCCGGGCGCCGGTCTCGCCGGCACGACCGGCACCGCGCCGGTCGAGGTCACCCACGGCACGACCGTGCTCGCCATCCGCTACGAGCAGGGCGTCGTGATGGCCGGCGACCGCCGCGCCACCGCGGGGTACACGATCGCCAACCGCCGCATCGAGAAGGTGTTCGCAGCCGACGACTTCTCCGGCGTCGCCATCGCCGGGGCGGCGGGGCCCGCGGTCGAGATGGTGCGTCTCTTCCAGGTCCAGCTCGAGCACTACGAGAAGATCGAAGGCGAGACGCTCTCCCTCGAAGGGAAGGCCAACCAGCTCGGCCAGATGGTCAGGAGCAACCTGCCGGCAGCCATGCAGGGCTTCGCCGTGGTCCCGCTGTTCGCCGGGTACGACAATCGGCGCGACCGCGGACGGGTCTTCAGCTACGACGTCACCGGCGGCAAGTACGAGGAAGCCGACTTCCAGACCAACGGGTCGGGCGGCGTGCACGCCCGCAACTGGATCAAGGCCTCGTGGCAAGAAGGCATGACCCGCGACGAGGTGGTCGACCTCGCCCTCCGGTCTCTGTTCGCCGCGGCCGACGAAGACACCGCCACCGGCGGTCCCGACCTCGTGCGGCGCATCTACCCGATGGTCGCGGTGATCGACTCCACCGGCTTCACCGCCGTCGACGACCCCACAATCGCCCAACGCTCCGAGGCGCTCTACGGCGGCCGCGAGGAAGGGAGCGGGCTGTGAGCATGCCGTTCTACGTCCCGCCGGAACAGATGATGAAGGACCGCGCCGACTACGCGCGGAAGGGCATCGCCCGCGGTCGCAGCCTCATCGCCTGCAGCGTCAGCGACGGCATCGTGCTCGTCGCCGAGAACCAGTTCCGGACCCTCTACAAGATCTCCGAGATCTACGACCGCATCGCGTTCGCCGGCGTGGGCAAGTACAACGAGTTCGAGATGCTGCGCGTGGCCGGTGTGCGGCAGGCCGACCTCAAGGGCTACTCGTTCGCGCGCGAGGACGTGAACGCACGCGCGCTCGCGAACGCGTACGGCCAGACCCTCGGCCAGGTGTTCACGCACGAGATGAAGCCCTACGAGGTGGAGATCGTGGTCGCGCAGGTGGGGGAGACCGTCGACGACGACGAGCTGTACCACATCCTCTACGACGGCACCGTCATGGACAAAGAGGGCAGCACCGTGCTCGGCGGTGAGGCCGAGGAGATCGCGGAGGCGATGGAGACGCGCTTCTCGACCGAGATGGACGCCGCCGCGACCATCCGTCTCGGCGCGGCCATCCTCGCCGGTCCCGACACCCTGCTCACCGCCGACCACCTCGAGGTCGCGCTCCTCGATCGCACCCGGGCCCGGCGCGCGTTCCGTCGCATCAAGGGCGGCGAGCTGCTCGCGATCCTGGAGGCCGGCTAGGTGCTACCAGTGGTGCACGGCGCCGACCATGGCGCCGAGCACGCACGTCGCCAGCAAGGCCGCCGCCACCCACCACAGCCAGCGCCGGGTGCGGCGACGACCGGTGCCGGCGTCCCACCACTCCGTCGGCGCATCGAGCGTGGCGTCGACCTCGTCGACGAGCAGGACGTAGCGGGCGTCCTCGAGCTGGTCCTCGGGCACGAACACGTCGACGCGCGCCATGTCGCCCACCGTGAGCCCGTAGGGGCTCGCGAGCGCACCCCGCAGCTGCGCGTCGATCCC
>DASUAS010000386.1:0-6021 GCA_035763625.1 Acidimicrobiia bacterium | reverse complement strand
ACCCGGCGGTGCAGGTCCTCGCCGCCGATGACCTCGACCTCGCGGCGGATCGCCTCGACCGGCCGCAGCGCGCGACCGGTCACCACCCATGTGAGGATGCCCATCAGCGTGAGCAGCGCGGGCAGCGACCACCACAAGAGCCGCTCGAGGTTCTCGGTGCTGCGGGCGACACCCTGGAGGCTGTGCGCGACGTACACGATGTACGTGCCCGACGCGGTGTTGACCCGCCGGGCGACGATCTTGTACGGACCTTCACCCCGCTCGATCCCGGGCGCGGTGCGGGCGGAGTAGCCGTCGGCGTCGGGCACCAGGTAGCTGACGCGGGCCTCACCGGGGATGTTGGCGGAAGCGGCCACGACCACGCCGTTGCCGTCGACGACCTGCACGAGGTTCTCGTCGCCACGGGGCACGGCGAGCACGCGCGGGAAGTTGCCGTCGTCGATGGTCGACGCGATGTCCTGAGACCTCAGCCGAGCGGTCGTCTCCAGGTTGGTCGTGAGCGCGCTCCGGTGCGCGCGCACCAGCCAGAACGCTCCGACCACCAGCGCGGCCCCGACCAGGAGCACCGCGGCAGCGGTGATGCGGACGCGGACCGTCGCCAGCCGGCGCACCGTCAGCCGCCCTCGGGATCGAGTCGGTAGCCCGCGCCGCGGATGGTTGCGATCAGCTGTTTGCCGAAGGGCTCGTCGAGCTTGCGGCGCAGGTGGCGGATGTACACCTCGACGATGTTCGGATCACCCTCGAACGCGAAGTCCCACACGTTGTCCAGGATCTCACCCTTCGACACCACCTCACCGGCGCGCCGGAGCATGAACTCGAGCACCGCGAACTCCCGAGCCGTGAGCGGCACCTCGACGTCACCACGGGAGCACCGGTGGGTGACCGGGTCCACGACGAGGTTGCCCGCGGTGTACACCACCGGGCGGGCGCGGCCGGTGCGCCGGAGCAGCGCGCGCAGGCGCGCGAGGAGCACGACGAACGAGAACGGCTTGGTGAGGTAGTCGTCGGCACCGGTGTCGAGAGCCTCGGCGTGGTCGTACTCGCCGTCCTTCGCCGTGAGCATCAGGATGGGCGTCCAGTTGCCGGCGTCGCGGAGCTGCTCGCAGACCCGGTAGCCGTTCATGCCCGGCAGCATGATGTCGAGCACGATCACGTCGTACGGATGCTCGGTCGCCATCCAGAGCCCGTCGGTGCCGGTGAGGGCGACGTCGACCGCGAAGCCCTCCGCCTCGAGGCCGCGGCGAACCGCGCCCGCGACCTTCTTCTCGTCCTCGACGATCAGCACGCGCACGGATCCGTCCTCGGCTGGCGACCGCAGCAGCGTCCCACGATGTTCCTGAAAGTGGCCTGAACGGAAGCTGATCGAGGCCTATTGAGAATCGTTCTCACCATCGGCTAGGATCTCGGACATGCCGTCCGACGACATCCGCGAGTTCTGGGAAGGCTTCTACGCCGAGCGCGAGCAGGTGTGGAGCGGGCGGCCCAACGTGGTCCTGGTCGAGGAGGCCGAGGGACTCGCCCCGGGCACCGCGCTCGACCTCGGCTGCGGCGAGGGCGCCGACGCGATCTGGCTGGCCGAGCAGGGGTGGCAGGTCACCGGGACCGACATCTCGCAGGCGGCGCTCGATCGCGCGACCACGCATGCGGTCGCCGCCGGCGTCGCCGATCGCATCACCTGGGAACGCCACGACTTCTCCCGGTCGATCCCGACCGGTCAGTACGACCTCGTCTCGGTCCACTTCCTGCACTCCCCGGTCGACGATCCCCGCCAGTCCGCCCTGCGCGCCGCGGTCGACGCGGTGGCGGCGCACGGCACGCTGCTCGTGGTCAGCCACGAAACGGTGCCGTGGCACCTGGAGATGGTGTTCCCAACGCCGGCCGAGGTGCTCGAGTCGCTCGCGATCGATCCGGCCGAGTGGATCGTCGAGCGGGTGGAGTCGCGCCCGCGCCGGACGACGGACCCCGAGGGCGTCGAGGTCGACGTCAGCGACAGCGTCGTGCGCGTCCGGCGCACTCCGGCATCGTCTTGACAAGATCTTCACGCGTGCTCACGGGATGGAGGAGGCCCCAATTCCCGGTATCGGTCGGTAGGACGCGACCATGGTGCTCCCCCCCATGAAGCAGGTAGCCATGTACTCCGCACTCGACAACGACGTCGAACGCCCCACGACTCCGCAGCAGTACCCGATGACCGACCTGGTCCGCACCTACCTCGAGCAGACCGGCAGCAAGTTCACCCGCCTCGGCGCGGCGGTCCGGCGCGAGCAGCCCGCGGCGCGCAGCCGCGCCCAGGATCTCTGGGACTACCTCGGCGACTTCGCGTAGCACACTCGACGCGTACAGTCCCACGCCGTGGACGAGTCGGTGTGGGCGAAGGCGATGGCACAGCTCGCGACCGCTGGTGACCGACTGGTCGCGGCGATGCGTGAGCGCGGCGAGGACGTCGACGACGACGTGTACGTGACCATGCTCGGCGCGGTCATGGACACCTACCTCAACCGCATCAGCGGCGAGGCCGAGCACCCCACGTTCGTGCCGTGCTGCGGATACTTCCAGCACCTGGGCTCGCCGAATCCGGACACGGTGTACCGACGCGCGCCGGTGGACGACACCGCCACGTACCGGATCACCGGCGAACGAGGCACCGCGTGGCAGGTGACCGTGATGCCCTTCACCGAGATGATGCAGGGCTTCGCGCCGTTCGACCTCACTGAGGTCGCGCACGGGCCTGACGGGCGCTTCGACGTGATCGCCAGCCGCGAGCGACCGGCCGGGTACGACGGCGACTGGTGGCCGCTCGAGCCCGGCACCGCGAGCCTCTGGATCCGATCGGTCTCCGATCGTTGGGGTGCGGAACGTGATCCGCGCATCGCGATCACGCGCCTCGACACGCCCGCACGAACCCGCCCGACGGGCGACGCCGCACGGGCGCAACTTCGCGCGCTCGGCGCCATGGTGGAACGGATCGTCGAGTACGGGATGCGCCACGTCGACGAGCTGATCGCCGAGGGCTCGGTCAACCGGATGAAGACCGTCGACTACGGCGCGAGCGGCGCGATGCCGCTGCAGCACTACCACGAAGGCGTCTTCCAGCTCGCCGACGACGAGGCGCTCCTCGTGGAGGCGCGCTTCCCCGAGGACGTGGAGTACTTCTCGTGGTCGCTCACCGACCGGATGCTCGTGACCCTCGACTGGACCCACGCGCAGACCAGCCTCAACCGCGCCCAGGCCGACGTCGACGCCGACGGCGTGCTGCGCGTCGTCGTGAGCAAGGCCGATCCGGGGATCGCGAACTGGATGGACACCACCGGCTATCGCTCGGGTGTGCTGCAGTGCCGTGAGATCGGCTCCGTCGAGGTCCCCGAGATCACGGCGCGTGTCGTGCGCCTCGCCTCGCTCGACGACCTTCTCCCCGATGGGACGAAGCGCGTCAACGCTGACGAGCGCGCGGCTGCGCTGGACCAGCGCCGCGTCGGCGTGCAGCTCCGCTCGCTCTGGTGAGGCCGGCGAACGCGCGTACGGTCGCGAGGAGGCGTTCCGGGTCGGGATCGGGCACGAGGTACTGGGAGTAGGCCAACCGCAGGAACGTCTCAGCGGCCTGCTCGCGCGTCGCACGGCCGGAGCGAACGCTCGGCACCTCGTCCAGCGCGTCGTCGAGCACGCGCGCCAACGATTCCACGTGGGGGCGGAGCGAATCGGCGAGGCCCTGGAGCGAGGACTCGGCGTCGGCGTGGATCGACTGGGCGCCGAGGGTGGTGTCGAGGTAGGTGACCAGGAACCGGAGCGCAGCGTCGAGGCGTCGCGCCGGATCGTCATCGTGGCCCGCGACGGTGCTGAGCAACCCGGCGTCGAACTGCTCGACCTCGTAGGCGGCCAGCGCGCCGAGGAGCAGCGCCTTGGTGGGGAACCAGCGGTACAGCGTCGGGCGGGAGACCCCCGCCTCGGCCGCGACGGCGGAGATGCTCAGCCGCTCGGGCCCGCGCGCACGGATCGTGCGCCGCGCGGCCTCGAGGATCAGTTCGGATGTGGTCGGCGTCATCGACCGCTCGGCTCCCGGCATCCGACGACATTTACAGAAGGCGGGAACAGTGTAACGTTCGACGGATGGAAGCGGAGATCAACTACGTGCGCAACCCACCGCCGGCAGGGGGTGCCGTGCTCGAGTACGTGACGGAGGCGGAGGAGCGCAACACGATGGTGACGCTCCCGGGGCGTCCGGTGGAGATCAGCGACGGGCGAGGGCTCGTCACCGATCTCGACCGCGAGGGGTTCATGCTGGTGACGCACGAGAGCGCGGTCGCCGACTTCCATCTCATCCAGGAGGACCCGGCCGTCGACACGCAGTACGGCGACGAGACCGCGGCGATGCTCACGGAGCTGACCGGCGCGGCCCGGGTGCTCATGCTGGGCGGCGGGAAGAAGCGCTACGGCGAATCGGCGGTCGACCGCCTGGCGCCGCTCTCGAACGCGAAGCCGGCTCGCTACCCGCACGCCGACAACACCGATGGGTCGGCAGCGGAGCTCGCGAACCTCTTCGACATGTTCGTGGACGACTTCGACCTCGGCGCCTACCCGCGCTACGCGATGTACAACGTGTGGCGGGCGTTCTCGCCGCCGCCGCAAGACTTCCCGCTCGCGGTGTGCGACGCGCAGACGCTCAGCCTCGACGACGAGGTGACCGTCACCGCGATCACCGAGGAACGCAAGAGCGACATCGTGCACGACACGACCAGCTACGTCTACAACCCGGCGCATCGTTGGTACTACTTCCCTGACATGACGCGCGACGAGGTGATCGTGTTCAAATCGCACGACAGCGATCCGATCGCGGCGCGTCGCGTCGCGCACACCGCGTTCACGGATCCGACGTGCCCGTCAGGCGTTCCGACCCGTGCGAGCGTCGAGATGCGCGCCCTCGCAGTGTTCGACTGAACATGGCCACCACCACCGTCGACGAGGTCGCCGCGCGCGCCTGCGCGCTGACCGATGTCACCGATCCCGCCCCCGAGCACTTCCTCGACAACCTCACCGCGGTCGTCGATCACGTCAACGCGGAGGCGGCGCTCACCGACGCGGGCCTGGCGGGGATCATGGGCCAGCTGGTCGTGGCGCTGCGCAACCGGATCGAGGTCGACGCCTACGTCGCCGACCACCCCGAGGTCGACGCCACGCCGGTCGCGGCGCCGATCTTCCTCACCGGGCTGCCCCGGTCGGGCACGACCTACTTCCAGTACCTCTTCGACCAGGACGAGCGGCTGCGGATGCTGCGCACCTGGGAAGGCGAGCGACCGTCGCCGCCGCCCGCGCTCGATCCCGACTCGGCTGCGCAACGACACGCGGCGAGCGTGGAGAACGCACGTCTGGTGCGCGAGCTCACGGGCGGCAAGATCGACGCGTTCCACCTCACCGACGTCGACGGCCCCCAGGAATGCCTCGCGATCCTCGACCAGACGTTCGTGAACCCCGGGCTGCTGTGGACGATGTCGGTGTCTGGGTACCTCGAGTACCTGCTCCACGACGCCGACCTCCTCGCGGCCTACGACCACCACGCCCGCGTGCTGCGCCTGTTGCAGCAGGGCGCACCCGAACGGCGCTGGGCACTCAAGTGGCCCTGTCACCTGCTCGCGCTCGACGCCATCGCCGCCGTCCACCCCGACGCGGTCTACGTCGTCACCCACCGCGACCCGGTCCAGGCGTTGGCGTCGAACTGCAGCCTCACCAACATGCTCCGGGCCGGGACCTCGCCCCACGCCGACCCGCGCCAGATCGGTCGCGACATGCTCGAGCTCGTACGGCAGCACGTCGACCGCCTCGTCGCCTTCGACGTCGAACAAGGACGACTGGGCACCAACCGGCTCGTGCACGTCGACTACTACGAGCTGGTCGACTCGCCCGAGACGGTGATGGCCGACGTGTTCGAAGCGGTCGACCTCGAGTGGACCCCCGAGGTCGACGAGCGGGTGCGAAGGTGGCGCGAGGAGAACCCCAAGGGCAAGCGGGGCACCCACGAGTACCAACTCG
>DASUAS010000385.1:0-5396 GCA_035763625.1 Acidimicrobiia bacterium | reverse complement strand
TCGACGTGCTCAGGAGGCGCTTCACGACGCGGTCCTGAACGACTGGAGGATCTGCTGCGCGGTGGCGTCGGAATCCCGATAGGTGAGCGTGACGCTCACACCCGCGCTCGGGACGTCGGCGGCCACCTCACTCGCCGCCGGTCCGTCGTTCGCGACCTGCACTCCGAGCCCGCTCGCGGTCGTCGCGCTGACGCCCTGGTCGTTCGAGGCGGCGCTGACGCCGGCGCCGTTCGGCTCCACGAGGACGGCATCCGTCCGACCGATGATCCCCGCCGGGCAGGACATGTCGGCACCCGGCTCGCCGAGGTAGACCGCGTGGACGTCGAACCGGACGCACGTGGTCGGGTCGGCCGCGAGATCGTGCACCGGCCAGTCGGCGGGGACGTCGAACTGCACGCCCTGGTACGTGACGGTCTGGAGACCCGGAGCGGCCTGGTTCGTCGGCGCCGCGGCCGCGACCTGCTTCTCGTGGACGCCGCTCTTGACGCTGGCGTCGTTCCCACCTCCGCCGCAGCCGAACGCGGCGAGCAGTACCACACCGGCGACGGCGGCACCCACCAACTTTCGCAACACGAGACGTCCTCCAGGGATGGAAGTGATGGTTCCGCCATCTCCAGCACGCGCTCGCCCCCCACGAACGGTCGCGTGCTTCCCCGCTGGATTCGGCAGATCGATCGGCGACCTTGATCGGTTGCTCACTTCCCGTGCCGCTGCCCGCGCCACGCGGCCCGATCGAGCGGAAAGGCTAGTGGGCGCGCCGGTTCGACGTGCGGAGGAGCTTCGTCACGCGACCGCGACGCCCTCGAAGGCCGCGGCCTTCACACCCCGGCGGGAGAGCTCGGCGAGGAACGGCACGGGTTCGACGACCGCGCCGAGGCCGAACGCGCCCGGGGTGGGAGCGGCGCCGACGTCGGGGAGCGCACCCGCGAGCGCGGCCCCGGTGACCCCGAGGACGGTGCCGGCCGCGACCGCGGTCCGCTCGATCACGCCGTACACCACCGACGTGCGGGCGGTCCCCCGCCAGCCCCACGCCTCCACCCTGACCGCGCCCCACCCCGCGCCCGGGTCGCGTCGGCCCGGCGGCGTGAGGCGCTTGGCCGCGGGGATTCCGAGGCGGGCGGTGACACGTCCCGCGCCCGGAGTGGCCGCGACGAGCAGCTCGACGCCGGTCGCCACCAGCTCGCACTCGCGCGCCCCGACGGGATCCGGAAACCAGATGAGCTCGGCGCCGCGGTGCTTCTCGTGCACCAGCTCGCCGTCGCGCCACTCACGCGCTTCCTCACGTTGCGCGCGTCGGGCTTCGGCCGCTGATTCGCTGCCGGCGACACCCCACCGGGCGACGTGGAGCTCGTCGACCGCATCGAGCGCACCGACCGCGTGTCGCGCGAGCACGTCCGTGAGGCCGGGGGCCAGGCCACAGCCGGCCACGACCCGGGTCGCGTGGCTCTTGGCCTCCATGTCGAGTGCCAGCAACGACCGGAGGGTGGCGTCGCGATCGGCGGCCGACGCGTACGGGATGCCGGCACCGACGGCCCGGCGGGCGAGCGACGCGTCGGCCTCGCCGGGGAGCGCGGTGACCACCGCGTCCAGATCGGCAGGCAGCGGGTCGTCGCGACCGAGCTGGTAGGGCTCGGCACCGTCGTGGAGTGCGGTGGCAACCTCGCGCGCGTGCTCGAGCCGGCGCGCGGCGACGATCACGCGGTCGACGCTCGGAGTGTCGATGAGCTGGCGGGCGGCGCGGATGCCGACCTCGCCGAGCCCGACGACCAGGACCGTCTTCACGCAGGCAGGCTCCGTGCCCGAACGACAAGCAGGCTGCGTGCCCGAACGACAAGCAGGCTCCGTGCCCGAACCGCGGACCGGCTCACCGGAAGTCGGGGCCCTGCAGCTCGCGCCAGCCACCGCTGGTGGGCGGCACCGGGCCCTTGCTGCGGACCTTCACCACCACCGACACCGCGGCGGCGATGGCCGCGACGAGCAGGCCGCGTTGGAAGGCTTTCATGCGTCGGCGAGTCTAACGACGGCGGCCCACACCGCCCAGAGTGGATCGCCCCAGAAGGAAGCACGGTCGGCTGCGGCCGGCGTCCGCTGCTCGATGACGGGGTCGCCGTAGCCGCCGGCGCGCCTGAAGTACTCGGCCACGATCTCCCCGTGCTGGGCGTCGGTGGACTGGAGCCAGCCCCGGATCACCTTGGTCGGGAAGCAGCGGTTCGAGAACGTGCACACGAACCGGCCCCCCGGGCGCAGCACGCGACCGACGTCGGCGAAGACCTCGACCGGGCGGACGAGGTAGTCGACCGAGACGCAGCACACCGCGTCGTCGAACGACGCGTCGGGGAACGGAAGGCGTGGCTCGTCGTTGAGGTCGTGCACCACCCGCGCCTGTGCGTGCGAGTTGGCGGCCAGCTCGTCGTCGTTCATGCCGAGGACGGTGAGCCGGCGCGGCGCGGTGGTGAAGTGCGAGACCCAGGAGCTCATGAGGTCGAGCACCTCGCCGTCTCCGGTCGCGCCGACGCCGAGCTCGGCGTACAGCGCACCGACCGCGGCGATGGCACCGTCGTCGATGTGCGTGACCAGCCGCGTCGGTCGGTAGAACGCGGCGTCGGGGCTGGGATCGGCCCGGTCGAAGAACCCGGGAGGGAAGTCCACGTGTGGGGCTAGCTGGAATCGAACCAGCGACCTCATCCTTATCAGGGATGCGCTCTAACCGACTGAGCTATAGCCCCGGAGAGCCGCCGAGAGTATCAAACGGGTCGGCTGGATCAGAGGGCGGACTCGTCCTCCGAGATCGTGATCTCGACCCCGCCGAACAGCTCGGCGAAGACGTTGTAGAACGCGGCCGCGATGACCGTGATCACGATCTGGAGGACCACCAGCACGGCGGCGACGAGGAGCGCGCCGCGCAGGATCTCGGCGTCGAGGAAGGTGAAGTTCTTGGTCTGCAGCAGATCGCCGAAGAACTTCTCGACGCTGTGGATGACCCCGGCGGCGTCGGCGATGAGCCAGAGGGCGACCAGCGCCACCATGGTGACCGCCATGCCGCAGATGTAGAAGCACACCGAGATCTTGAGCACCGACCAGAGGTCGACCCGATGGATGGTCTGGCGGTAGCGCCGCTCGGGCTCCGCGTTGACGAGCGGCGCGGGCGCGGGCGCCGCATGCGCCACCGCGGGTGCTGGAGCGGGCGTGGTCGGGTGGACCGGTTCGGCCGCCTTCGCGTCGACCAGCGGCCGCTCGGCCGTCGCCGGCACCGACCCCGGCTTGCGCGCCGGTGGTCGTACGGCCGCCTCGGGCCCGGTGTTCTCGGCCACGCTCTCCATGTCGGTCTCAGGTGTCCTCTCCGGTGGCGGACTCGGCATCGAGCACCGGGGCGACGGCGCTGACCGTCTCCCCGTCCTCCAGCCGGGCAACCCGCACCCCGGTGGCGTCCCGACCCTGGGCCGAGATCTCCTTGGCGTCCATACGGATGATATTTCCACCCGACGAGAACACGAGTATCTCATCCGTGGGCGCCACGGTGAACGCGGCCACGACCGAGCCCCGAGATGCGGTGATCTTCATACCCCGGACGCCCTGGCCGCCACGCCCCTGGCGATGGAAGGCATCGAGCTTGGTGCGCTTCCCGTGGCCGCTCGAGCTCACGAACAGCATGACCTCGCCGTCCCGGGACACCGCTGCGCCCACCACCGCGTCCTCGGCGTTCTTGAGCTTCATCCCCCGGACGCCGGCGGTCGCCCGGCCCATGGCGCGGACGTCGGACTCCGAGAAGCGGATGGTCATGCCGCCGCGCGACACGAGGAGGACGTCGTCGTCGCCGCTGGTCTGGATCACCCGGACCAGTTCGTCACCTTGCTGCAGGTTCAGGGCGATGAGCCCGTTGCGAGCGAGGGGCGAGTCGTACTCCTGCATCCTGGTCTTCTTCACCACCCCGTTCTTGGTGGCGAAGAACAGGAACGAGCCGTCCTCGTAGGTGCGGGTGTCGATGACCGCCTGGATGCGCTCGTCGGCGTCGAGGGGCAGGAGGTTCACGAGCGCGGTGCCGCGCGCGGTGCGCTCCTTCATCGGGATCTCGTGCGCGCGCAGCCGGTACGACTTGCCGCGGTTCGAGAAGAACAGCAGGTACGAGTGCGCGGTGGTGGTGAGCAGGTGCGCGACGTAGTCCTCGTCGCGCAGGTTGCCGCCGCGGACGCCGCGGCCACCGCGACCCTGGCGCCGGAACGCGTCGGCGGCCACGGTCTTGATGTAGCCCTTGCTCGAGAGCACGACGATGACCTCTTCGTCGTCGATGAGGTCGAGCACGTCGAGGTCGCCGACGTCGCTCGTGAGCTGCGTGCGTCGTTCGTCGGCGTACTTGTCGCGCACCTCGGCCAGCTCGGTCTTGATGACTGCGGCGAGCTTGCCCGGGTCGTCGAGGATCGACTGCAGCTCGGCGATGGTGGCGCGCAGCTCCTCGAGCTCGTCGCGCAGCTTCTTGCCGTCGAGCTGGGTGAGCCGGCGCAACTGCATGTCGAGGATGTGCTGCGCCTGGACGTCGGTGAACTCGAACGGCGCGGCCATCAGGCCGTTCTTGGCGGCTTCGGCGTCTTCGGAGCCGCGGATGAGGGCGATGATGGCGTCGATCATGTCGAGCGCCTTCACCAGGCCCTCGACGATGTGCTCGCGGTCTCTCGCCTTGCGCAGGCGGAACTCGGTGCGCCGTTGGATGATCTCCTTCTGGTGCTCGACGTAGACCGCGAGCGCGGTCTTGAGGTCGAGCAGCTTCGGGACGTTGTCGACCAGCGCCAGCATGTGCACCGGGAAGTTGCTCTGCATCGGCGTGTGCTTGTAGAGCAGGTTCAGCACCACCTGCGCGTTCGCGTCGCGCTTGAGCTCCACGACGAGGCGCGTGGTGTCGCCCGACGACTCGTTGCGCACGTCGCGGATGCCCTCGATCTTGCGGTCGTTCACGAGCTCGGCGACCTTCTGCCCGATCACCTCGACCGACGTCTGGTACGGCACCTGGCTGACGACGATGCGCATGCCGCCGCGGCGGTCTTCCTCGACTTCCGCGACCGCTCGCATCTTCACCGAGCCGCGGCCGGTGGTGTACGCGTCGTGGATCCCACTGCGACCCAGGATCAGCGCGCCCGTGGGGAAGTCGGGGCCCTTCACGAACTGCATGAGATCGGTGACCGACGCGTCGGGGTGGTCGATGAGGTGCTGCACCGCGTCGATCACCTCCCCGAGGTTGTGCGGCGGGATGTTCGTCGCCATACCGACGGCGATCCCCCCTCCTCCGTTGACCAGGAGGTTGGGAAATCTCGCCGGGAGCACGACCGGCTCGACCGTGCGGCCGTCGTAGGTGGGCGTGAAGTCGACGGTCTCCTCGTCGATCTCCCCCAGCAGCTGCATGGCCA
>DASUAS010000384.1:0-6730 GCA_035763625.1 Acidimicrobiia bacterium | reverse complement strand
GGGAGCGAGTTGGTGACCGTGCCGTTGCGGTCGATGATCTGTTGTACCGCGGCGAACTGGAAGTAGCGGCCGTTGCCGTCGTCGGAGTCGGTCGGGAACCTGCCGAACGGGCCGCCGTTCGGGGCCGGATGGTGCACGAAGCCCGAGGCGCGGTCGCGCAGGAACTTGTCGGTCTCGTCGTTCAACGCGTGCTGCGCACTGACGTGCGCGGCGTACGCGCCACCGACGACAGCCACCGCCACGATCACCGCCACGATCACGGTGAGGCGGGTCCGCAAGCTCATGACTCGCTACTCACCAGCGTGCCTCACGACGGTCGGGCCGTGTACCCGACTCCCCGCACCGTGTGGATGAGGCGCGCCTCGCCTGCTTCCTCGGTCTTGCGTCGCAGGTAGCTGATGTACACGTCGAGCGACTTCGACGACGTCTCGAAGTCGTAGCCCCAGATGCGCTCGTAGATCTGCTCGCGGGTGAGCACGATGCCGGCGTTGAAGAGGAGGAGCTCGAGCAGGTCGAACTCGGTCTTGGTGAGCTCGAGCTGGCGCTCACCGCGCCACACCTGGCGCCGTGCCGGGTCGAGCACGAGGTCACCGACGCGCAACACCTCGTCGTCACCGGACATGCTCGTCCGTCGCATCAACGCGCGCAGGCGGGCCAGGAGCTCGTCGAGCGCGAACGGCTTGACCAGGTAGTCGTCGGCGCCGGCGTCGAGGCCGGCGACGCGGTCGCTCACCTCGTGACGGGCGGTGAGCATGAGCACCGGGGTGCGATCACCGCGGTCACGCAGCTTGCGGCACGCAGTGAGGCCGTCGACGTGGGGCATGAGCACGTCGAGCACGATGACGTCGGGTGGTGTCTCGACGACCGCCATCAACGCCTCGGCACCGTCGGCCGCGGTCGCGACGTCGTAGCCCTCGAAGGTGAGCGCGCGCACCAACGAGTCGCGCACGCTCTTGTCGTCCTCGGCCACCAGGACCCGTCCGGACGCCATGTCGTTGCTCCACCCTCGGTCGACGGGCCTGATCGCCGGGATCTCCTGCATGCACAGAAGCTTCGGGGAGCATCGTAAGAGCGGAGTGAGAGGAGAGGAGTGCGCAACGAAAGAACTCCGGGGGCGTGTGCGCCGTTGCACACGCCCCCGGAGCCGCGCTCGAGCTGTGGGAGAGGGATGTCAGCTCGACTGCACGCACTTCGACGGCCCGTCCTTGAAGCCGGTGCGGAACGCCGCCACCCGGTCGAAGGCCGTCCCTCGGTCGGTGCTTCCCTTGCCCGCGGCGACGAGCACGGTGACCGCCTCGTCGAGGTCACCCGGTGAGAGCGACGACGAGGTGCTGGCCGCCCACGCGCCGGCCAGGCACTCCGCGCCGCGCCGGGCGGCGTCGGAGTCGACGCTCGTGCCGAGCTGGTGCTCGACCGACGACGCCCACGCGGTCGCGATCAGCATCCCGCTGCCGAAGTCGCCGATCGTGTCGTGCACGTCCTGGAGCGTCGCCGCGTCGTAGTGCACGGAGTTGGTCGACGGCTGGTACGTCACCGAGTCGGTGAGCACGCCACCGTCGCTGTCGCTGCCGGTGGTGACGTCGCCGGCGGTGATCGACGGCGCGGTCAGCTTCGACGACTGCGAGCTCCAGTAGTCGGCCAGGCTCGTGGTCACGGTCGGGACCAGTTGGTCGAGCGGTAGGTTGCCGCCACTCGCCTGGTCCTGGTAGCTCGAGTAGCCGGTCTCGGTGATGGCCGGCGGGTGCTGCTGGTAGGCCGCGCACGTCTTCGCGCCGCCTTCGTAGCCGTCCTGGAACGCACCGACCCGGTCGAAGCCGTTGCCGTGCGCGCCGTCTTGCGAACCGTCGATGCCCGACGGGTCGCTGAGCGTCAGCAGACCGGCGAGGGCGGTGTCGAGGTCGCTCGACGACAGGTGGACGTTGGCGTCTTCGCTGTCGGCGACGTGCTGCGCCCAGGCGCCGGCGAAGCAGTCGGCCTGCTGCTCCATGTACACGGTGGCCGACGGCTGGTAGCCCACCCGCGCCTGCACCGCGTGTCCGAGCTCGTGGGCGAACACCAGGCCCACCGCGAACTCACCGAAGTTGTCGCGCAGCTTCGGCAGCAGTCCCTGCTCGTCGTAGGCGACGAAGTCACCGTTGCTGCAGTAGAAGGCGTTGCCCGCGACCTGGTCGTAGGGCGCCTTCGTCTGACCGCCGTCGTCGCAGTTGGGCGGCGGGTTGTCCTGCGAGTACGGGTAGATGCGGTCGGCGGGGATCGCCTCGTACTGCTGCCCGTACACGTCGGGCATGGCCTGCGACCAGAAGTTCTGGATGTCGGCGATGGTGGCGTCGATCGACGCGTCGTACTTCGTCGACACCTGCGCGCTCGCGGATCCGCCGGCGACACCGGCCACGACCCCGAACGCCATGACCGTCGCCATCGCGACACCGGCCAACCTGTGCCCGAGCTTGTTCCTGAGATCTCTCCCGTTCCTGTCCATCGGATGCAGGAACGACGGCGCATCGCACGTGAGTTTCCCGTGGTTCTCAGGGAGTGCTCAGCCGGCTCGGAGGCGCCGCGGCGATCCGGTCAGTCGTCGCCGTCGCGCGCGTCGTCCTCGGCGTAGGTGAGGATCTCGCAGCGCACCACCTGCCACGCAGGGAGGCCGGATGCGGTTGCGGCGTCGTGGAAGATCTCGAGTCCTTCCTCGAGCACCTGGATCGGGTTGATGGCGTCGGTGTCGTACGAGAATCGGGCGCCGAAGTGGTCGCGCGAATCCGACGCCGCCACCGCGCCGCCCCACGGCTCGAGTGCGTGCTCGAACTCGGTCATCCGGTCGTCGAAGTGCTCGTCGGCCTCGGCGGGATGACCCGCGGCATCGATGTCGATCGTCCACCCCTGGTCCATGGCGGGGCAGCGTACGCGGGTCGCACCCCGATCTAGCCCATGTAGCGACGAACCCGACGACGAATCCGCCGCTTCCATCCCACGTGCCGGTGGCGGAGCCGGCGGTCGCAGTCGCGACAGATCCAGCCCGTGAACCTGCCGGTCTCCTCCACGACGGGCAGGTCCGCATCGTTCGACGAGCACTCGACACACGAACGCCCCTGGATCGACGTCACAATCCCCTCCTGGTCGCACCGAAGCCCACGCTCGACGGCGCCGGCGTGAGAAGGATCGGCGCGCGAGGCGCAGATCTCGAGCCGCTGCTGCACCGTGGGGCCTCAGTGACGGAGCACCTTGCGCAGGCGTCTCCGGATCCGTCGCCGCGACCGCTGGCATCCCTCGACGTTGCCTTCGCGCCCGACCAAGAGCGCGTGGCCTTGCCCTCCGCCACAGTCGTCGCAACGACGTTCGCCACACCTCGTGAACGACGTGCTCGCAGGCTGGGATTCGCGCGTGGGTCGAGCGGGTGACTGGGTCTGGGTGGGCCGCCAGGGACTCGAACCCTGAACCTGCGGGTTAAAAGCCCGATGCTCTGCCAGTTGAGCTAGCGACCCGGCCGAGGAGCCATTGTGCCCGACCGTCGGGCGAGACGGTCCCATCGCCGTCCCGGTGATCAGCGATAACCTGCCCGGCGCACACCCAGGGAGAGAGCAGGGATCCCGTCATGCGGAAGTTCTTCTACGCCGTCGCCGCCACTGCGCTGGTCAGCGCCAGCGCCGTCGGCTTCATCGCCACCAACGGCAGCGCCGACCCCGCGTCGAGCGCTGCGACGCCCGACACCAGCCAGGCGTTCGGCTTCACCGGCGCGACGCAGACGTTCGTGGTGCCCACGGGCGTCACGTCGATCTCGGTCGACGCCTTCGGTGCGCAGGGCGGCGCGGGCAGCACCTGCTCCGGCACCGAGGGCGAGAGCGGCGTGGTGCAGCTGTGCGGTGACGCAGGCACCGGCGGCATGGGCGCGCACGCCACGTCGACCATCTCGGTGACGCCCGGTGAGACGCTCACCGTCGTGGTCGGCGGTCAGGGCGGCGCCGCGACCGACGGCAACGACGACACGTGCGTCGGCGAGACGGGTGCGGGCACGCCGGGCGGAGCCGGTTTCGGCGGTGGCGGCGCCGGCGGCATCGGCGGTTGCCCGGCCGGTGCGGGTGGTGGCGGCGGCGGCGCAACGTGGATCCTCCGGGGCAGCACGCCGCTGCTCGTCGCGGCCGGTGGCGGTGGTGGCGGCGGCGCCGGCGACTCCGCGGGCCCGGCGCTCGACGGCGGCGCGGGCGGCGCCAGCGGTGCCGCCGGACACGACGCCGACAACGGCGGCGAAGACGACCTCTGCCCGGGCCTCGGCGGCGCGGCCGGCACCAGCGCGGCCGGTGGCGCAGGGGGCGCGGGTGGGACCGGCTGCACCGCCAGCGTCGCGCCCGGCTCGGCGAGCCGGTTCACGGTCCGCGCCGCGCAGCAGAACTGCGGCGCCGGTGTGGACGGCGACCCCGGAACCGACGGGACACCGGCGACCGGTGGCACCGGCGGTGACGGCGGCATCGACTCCGACATCATGGGCGCCGGCGGCGGTGGCGGCGGTGGTGGTCTGGCCAGCGGTGGTGGCGGCGGCGCGGGCGGCGCCAACTGCGAGTACGTCGCGGGTGCCGCCGGTGGTGGCGGCGGCGGCGCCAGCCTCGGCACGACCATCGTCGAGGCGGTGCGCACCGGTGACGGCAGCCTCACCATCACCTTCGCGGCACCGGCCGCGCAGGCGGTGGCGGTCACCCCGCACTTCACCGGCTGACCTTCACCGGCTGACCGCACCCCTCCCGACACCCCTCCCGACAAGGCGCGCCTCGCGCGCGCGCTCGTCGTCGCGACCGCGCAGCCGGGTGCGACACTGGACGCAGTGGACGACGAAGCCGCGTGAGGATCCGGCAGACGCTGGCGGCCGCGGTCGCGTGTTGCCTGCTCGGCGGCCTGCTCGTCGCGGGATGCGGGTCGTCCGGCTCGTCGGCGGCTTCGGCGTATTGCGACCGGGTCGCCGACATCGAGTCACTCGACCTGCTCGCCGATCCCGCGCCGGCTCACGTCGAGCACGACCTGGAGCACCTGCTCACGCTGACCCGTCGGGCCGCGGACGTCGCGCCGGACGCCATCCGTGCCGACGCTCGCGCGGCCGTGCACGCCCAGCAACGGTTCAACGCGTTGTACGCCGCACACGGCTGGCAGCGTGACCCCACCAACTCCGATCCCGAGTTCCTCGCGCTGGCCGGTGACCCGCACCTCGCCGAGGTCTACGTCCGGCTCGAGCGCTACCAGATCCGTGCCTGCCACGGCAGCGGGAACGAGGAGCCCACCACCGTCGCCCCCGCGTGACCGTCCGGCGTGACCGTCGGGCGTGACCGGTCGGAACCTCGAGTGGAGGGTCAGACGTTCGACCACTCACGGCCGAACCACCGCCGGGCGCGCTCGGCCCCGAACGCGGCCTTGTCGCCCGCGAGGTCGATCGACGGACCGTCGAGCTGACCCACGGGGGGCTGGCCGGGCAGGAACACCACGTCGACCTTGCCGACCTTGCCGTCGCCGAACTCGAAGTAGCAGATCCCGCGCCCGTCGTAGCCGGCGGCGTCGGCACCACGGTGTCGGGCGATGATCTCGTCGGCCACGACCTTCGCCTGCCCCTCGGAGAACACGCCCGCCTTCGGCGTCCCCACGCTGGTGACGTCGCCGACCGCATAGACGTCCGGGTACGACGTGGCCAGCGTGGCCGGATCGACCGGGATCCACCCGTCGACGGTGAGTCCCGACTCGACGACCACCGCCGGCGCGACGTGCACGGGGATGCCGAGGAACAGGTCGTAGGGCACCTCGGTGTCGTCGGTGAGGACGACGACGCGGCGCTCGGGGTCGAGCGCCGCCACCCCGCGATCGGGCATCCACGTGATCCCGCGATCGGCGAACGCCCCGAGCAGCGCTCGCGACGCGTCGGGCGCGGGCGGCACCGGCGCGGGGAACGGCATCACCAGCGTGACCTCGGATCGGTCGCGCGCGCGCTTGCTCACCAGCAGGTCGTGCATCAGCAGCGCGGTCTCGCTCGGTGCCGGTGGGCACTTGAACGGCGGACGCGTCACCCCGACGACGACCCGACCGCCGTCGAACGCGGCGAGCACATCGCGCAGCGCGAAGGCGCCGGCCTCCGTGTAGAACTCGTACCCGCCCTCGACCAGGCCCGGTGTCGCACCGGGATCGAGGTCGGCGCCGAGGGCGATCACCAGCACGTCGCCCTCGAAGGTGCCGGCGTCGGTCTCCACCCGCTTGTTGGTCGGGTCGATCGACTGCACCGCGGCCTGCACGAACCGCACACCGGGCTTCACCACGTCGCGGTAGGGATGGAACACCGCGTCGGCGGTGGTGCGACCGAACATCACGTCGAGCTTCGAGAAGCCGAACACGAAGCCTTCCGACTTGTCGATCAGCACGACATCGACGTCGTCGCCGAGCTCCTCGGAGAGCCGTGTCGACAGCTCGAGACCGGCGAACCCCGCGCCCAGCACCACGACCCGCATGATCAGCCCCTCGTCGGCGATGCCCGCGAACCGACGCTACAACCGAACCGCTCCCACCGCGACGCCGACCACCGCCACCATCAGCGCCATCAGCTTCCACGTCTGCACCCGGATCTCGGGCGCCACGATTCGGGGAGGCGGGATCAGGCGCGGATCAGGCGCGGAGCTCGGCGTCGAGGGCGTCGAGGCTCTCGTGCACCTCGCCCACCAGGTCGCGCACCTGGTCGGCAGCCTGGTCGATGCTCTTCTTGGCCTGCGTG
>DASUAS010000383.1:0-19236 GCA_035763625.1 Acidimicrobiia bacterium | reverse complement strand
CGCACCGGCCAAGAAAGCTGCGGCCAAGAAGGCGCCGGCGAAGAAGGCGGCCCCGGCCAAGAAGACGGCGCCGGCGGCCAAGGCTACGCCGGCCAAGAAGGCTCCGGTCAAGAAGGCCGCCCGCAAGCCCACCACGGTCATCTGCCCGCTGTCGGGGTTCGAGGTGAAGCCGGAGAAGCCGGGCCTCTCGCCCAAGACCCTCGAACGGCTCCAGACCAGCCTGCTCGAGGAACGAGCCCGCCACGTCCAGTCCGCCGCCGACCTGGCCGCGGAAGCCGAGCAGCTCGCGGCCGAGCGCGAGGGCGGCGACACCCAGTTCGACGAGGAGTCGGGCGAGGGCGACACCATCAACATCGAGCGCGAGCGCGACCTGTTGCTCTCGGCGTCGGCCCAGCAGATCGTCGACGAGATCGACCGAGCGCTGGCCCGCATCAAGAACGGCACCTACGGCCTGTGCGTCCCCGCCGGTCGCCGCATCAACCTCGAGCGCCTCGAAGCCCTGCCGTACGCCGAGACCTGCGTCGACTGCAAGGCTCGTGCCGAGCGACGGCGCTAATCCCCGTCGCTCGTCTCCGCTCGCTCCGTCCCAGGCGCCGGGCCGTCCCCTCCTCGCGACCGCGATCGTCCTCGGCGTCGTCGTCCTCGACCAGCTGACCAAGTGGTGGGCGGTGCGCGACCTGCCCGGCGACCCGGTGCGGCTCTTCGGCGACGTCGGGTTCGTGGTCGTGCGCAACACCGGCAGTGCGTTCAGCCTGTTCCAGGCGTTCACGCCGTTCCTGGCCGTGGTCGCCATCGTGGTGGCGGTGGTGCTGGTGCGCACCGTCCGCCGCACCCGCGACCCGCTGATGGTCATCGGCCTGGCGCTGGTGCTGGGAGGTGCGATCGGCAACCTCGCCGACCGAGTGTTCCGCTCGCCCGGGTTCCTGGAGGGCGCGGTCGTCGACTTCGTGCACGTCGGTGGGTTCCCGACCTTCAACGTCGCCGACTCCGCCATCACCGTCGGCGCGGTCCTCATCGTCATCTGGGCCGTGCGCGCCGATCTGCGGGAGCGACGTGAAGAGCGCGGCGGTGGCTGAGCAGCTCGCGGTGCCGGAGGCGCTGGCGGGGGAGCGGCTCGACCGCGCGGTGGCGCTGCTCACCGGATGGACCCGGCGCGAGGTGCAGGAGCTGATCGAGGCGGGGGCCGTCCTGCTCGACGGCGAACCCGTGCCCAAGAGCCGCAAGCTCGAGGCGGGCAGCGTCGTCGAGCTCCGCGCCGAGCCCGAGGTGGAGGGGCTGCCGGTCGCGGATCCGTCGGTCGAGGTGGTGGTGCGCCACGAGGACGCCGACGTCGTCGTGGTCGCCAAGCCCGCCGGGCTCGTGGTGCACCCCGGGGCCGGGCATCCCGGCGGCACCCTCGTGAACGGCCTCCTCGCCCGGTACCCGGAGCTCGCGGGCGTGGGCGATCCCGCCCGTCCGGGCATCGTCCACCGCCTCGACCGCGACACCAGCGGGCTGCTCGTGGTGGCGCGCACCTCGGCGGCGTACGAGGGCCTGGTCGAGATGTTGGCGGCCCACGACGTCGAGCGGCGCTACGACGCCCTGGTGTGGGGGGTGCCCGCCGCCCCCCGCGGGGTGATCGACGCGCCGATCGGCCGTTCGGTGCGCCGGCCCACGCGCATGGCCGTCCGCGAAGGCGGGCGCGCCGCGCGCACCGCCTACGAGGTCGTCGGCACCTTCCGCGAACCCGAGCTGGCGCGCCTCGAGTGCCGCCTCGAGACCGGTCGGACCCACCAGATCCGGGTTCACCTCCAGGCCATCGGGCACCCGGTGGTCGGCGATGCCGCCTACGGCGGTCAGCGCGCCGCGATCGCGATCGATCGCCCGTTCCTCCATGCCGGCGGGCTCAGGTTCGCGCACCCCGTGACCGGTGTCCCCGTGGCGGTGCAGGAGCCCCTGGCGCCCGAGCTCGCCGCCCTGCTCGATCACCTCGGCGGGTGAGGGCGCGGTCTCGACGCGTCAGTCGTCGGCGTCGGGGCCGAAGGCGGGGGTCGTCACCGCGACCGCCGACACCGGGCCGCTCGCCACTGCCACCTTGTGATGCTCGTCGAGACGGCCGGCGGGAGAGCTGGGTGCGGCCTGGCTCACCAGGCCGAAGTTGGCGCCGATCGCGACCGTCGCCGCGAACGCGGTTGCGCTGAGCGCTCCCGCCGTCGCCACCAACCTCCGTCGCCGCATGCCGCCTCCCTGGCCCGCTCGCTCCGATGCAGCTCTCCTCCGCCGCCCTATCGACCGGCCACGCCGGGTAGTGGAGGCGATGTGACCGACGACCGGATTCCCTTCAAGGGGGGGCGGGCGCGTGTCGACACACCTCGCAGGGCGCCGCCCCCGGAGCGTGCCGCGAGGAAAGAGGCAGAGCCGACCCATGCGAGTCCTGATCGTCGAGGACGACGACGCCATCGCCACGCCGCTCGCCAAGGGCCTCGAACGCGAGGGCCTGGAGGTCGACCGGGTGGAGACGGGCACCGACGCGCTCGATCGCAGCGCGAGCGCGTCCTTCGACGTCGTGCTGCTCGACCTCGGTCTGCCCGACCGCGACGGGTTCGACGTCTGTCGCGAGCTGCGCGCCCGATCCGACGTGCCGATCATCGTCGTGACCGCGCGCTCGGAGGAGGTCGACCGCGTGGTGGGGCTCGAGCTGGGCGCCGACGACTACATCGTGAAGCCGTTCGGGTTGCGCGAGCTGGTGGCCCGCATCCGCGCGGTGGTCCGTCGGCGCACACCGGCAGCCGCCGACGACGCCGCCCAAACCAACGGCAACGGCAACGGCAACGGGACCGCGCACGCGCAGCACGCCTCGGTGGTCGAGGTCGGCACGCTCAGCGTCGACCGGCGCACGCGTCGCGTCACCGTCGACGGTGACGTGGTCGCGCTGACGCCGAAGGAGTTCGACCTCCTCGCGTTCCTGGCCGACGACGCGGGCGCGGTCCGACCACGGCAGGAGCTGCTCGAGAACGTCTGGGACCCCCACTGGTACGGCCCCACCAAGACCCTCGACGTGCACGTGGCGTCTCTGCGCAAGAAGCTCGGCGACCCCGGTTGGATCGAGACCGTGCGCGGCGTCGGCTTCCGGCTGCGCGCGCTCGCCGACTGACGTCGGGGACGCACCGTGAAGCGGCGGCTGCTCGTCAGCTACCTCTCGATCACCGCGTTCGTCCTGCTCGTGCTCGAGATCCCGCTGGGTGTGTCGTACGCGAACTCGGTGGAGCGCAGGCTCACCAGCGACCTGCAGCACGATGCGTTCTCGCTCGCCATCCGCTCACAGGAGCCGCTCGACGCCGGCGCGACGGGTGATGCCCGCCACGAGCTCCAGTCGTACGCCGACCACTACCGCGCCACCGCCGGCGGTCGCGTGGTGATCGTCGATGCCGAAGGGCGCTCCGTCGCCGACTCCGACACCAGCAGCCCGACCGGGCGCGACTTCTCGACCCGCCCCGAGGTCGAGCGCGCCCTGACGGGAGCGGAGGCGAGCGGTACCCGCTCGTCGCGCACGCTCGGACGCGACCTCCTCTACGTCGCCCTACCCGTCGGTTCGGTCCACGGCATCCAGGGTGCGGTGCGCATCACGTATCCGGCCTCGGTGATCGACGACCAGATCCGCCACATCTGGCTCTTGCTCGCCGCGACCGGGGGTGTCGTGCTCGGCATCGTGTTCCTGGTCAGCTTGCTGCTCGCGGGTTCGCTCACCAAGCCGCTGCACGACCTCGAGGACGCGGCCGGCGACCTCGGCGCCGGTGACCTCGCCGCGCGCGCCGATGTGCCGAAGGGTCCGGCCGAGCTCACCGTGCTGGCCGAGTCGTTCAACTCGACGGCGGCGCGGCTCGAGCAACTCGTCGACGCGCAGCGCGGGTTCATCGCCGACGCCTCGCACCAGCTGCGGACCCCACTCGCGGCGATGCGCCTCCGGCTCGAGAACATGGAGGCGGACGTACGCGGTGCGGCACTCGAAGACCTCGACGGCGCGCTCGACGAGGTCGCGCGCCTCTCGCGTCTCGTCGACGGGCTGTTGCACCTGGCGCGCGCCGAGCAGTCGGCGTCGGCGCCGGTCGCGATCGCGGTCGACGACGTGATCGACGGTCGCTGCGACGCGTGGGAGGCCTTCGCAGCCGAGAAGCACGTGCACATCGACACCGACGTCGAGGGCTCGCCGGCGGCGCGCGCGACGCCGGGCCGGCTCGAGCAGGTCGTCGACAACCTGCTCAACAACGCGCTCGAGGTCGCGCCCGAGGGGAGCGCGGTGTGCGTCGCCGCTCGCGAACGAGGTGACTGGGTGGAGCTGCGCGTGAGCGACGAGGGCCCGGGCATGGCGGCCGACGAGCGCGCCCGCGCCTTCGACCGCTTCTGGCAGTCGGGCGAGGCTCGCAAGGAGGGCCGCCCCAACGGCCACTTCGGCCTGGGGCTCTCGATCGTGCGCGAGCTCGTGGTCGGTGACGGGGGCGACGTCGCGCTGGTGCCGTCGAGCGCGGGGGGTCTCGAGGTGGTCGTGCGCATGCGACGCAACGACGGCCCCGCGCCCCGTGGTGAGCGCGAGCGTCAGCGTCAGCTCTCGAGCGCCTCCGCCACCTGAACCTCGCCGGCGTCGATCGAGGCGGCGTTGATCGAGGCGGCGTCGGGGTGGCCGACGCGCGTGCGCTCGACCAGCTCCGCCAGCGTGAAGCGCTCCAGGATCTGACGGGTCTCGTCGGACACGCCGACCCAGACCTCCTGCAGCACGCAGTGGCCCTCGCAGTGGTCGTGCTCGCCGAGGAGCGTCGTGAGCGGACCGTCGACCGCGGCGAGGATGTCAGCCAGGGTGATCTCCGTCGCCGGTCGGGCGAGCACGTAGCCGCCGCCCACGCCGCGCTTCGAGCGCACGAGACCGGCGCCCTTCACCGCCAGCAGGATCTGCTCGAGGTAGGGCTGGGGGAGCCCGGTGCGCTCGGCGATCTCCTTGACCGACGTGGGCCGCTCCGAACCGTGCAACGCGAGGGAGAGCAGGGCGCGTGCGGCGTAGTCGCCCCGGGTCGACACCTTCATCCTGGGCTCGCTGCCGCTCGCCGAATGCCCGCGACCATCTCGACATTGTCGCGCGTCACGGCGCCGGTTCCCGGGGTGGTCGTGGGCACGCCGGACTCGGTCCTCACTCCTAGGCTGGACCGATGGACGCCGTGAAGCCCGACTATGCGGGGCCCAACGTCACCGGCGTCGTGCCCGCCCTCTTGGGGGTGCGGCCGGTCGAGTGGATGCCGGCACCGGTCGTGGGAGCCCGGGCCTCGGTCCTGCTGGTGCTCGACGGCCTGGGTTGGCAGGCGCTCCGCCAGTTTCCTGGCCGCCTCCCCGAGCTGAGCGCGTTCGCGGGCGGGGCGATCAGCACCGTCGTGCCGTCGACCACGCCGGCTGCGCTCACGTCGATCACCACCGGCCAGCCGCCGTCGCGCCACGGCATCACCGGGTTCCGCATCCGCCACGAGAAGGGCGTGCTCAACGCGATCCGCTGGCAGCTGGCCGACGGCGGCCGACCGCCCGACCCCGTGCACGTGCAGAAGGAGCGCGCGTTCTGCGGGCGCGCGGTGCCGGTGGTCACCAAGGCGATGTTCCGCACCACCGGCTTCACCGCCGCGCACATGGGTGGCGCCGAGTTCCACGGTTGGCAGACCGCTTCGGTGCTGGTCGAGCTGGTGCGGGCGCTGGTCGACGGCGGCGCGCCCTTCGTCTACGCCTACTACTCGGGTGTCGACGAGGTCGCGCACGCGCACGGGCTCGACACCGCGTTCTATCCCGCCGAGCTCGCCGCCACCGATCGCCTGGTGGGCGACCTCCTCGACGCGCTTCCCGACGACGTCGCGCTCGTGATCACCGCCGACCACGGTCAGGTGCAGGTGGGACCGGACGGATGGATCGGCCTCGCGCCGCTCCATCCGCTGGTCGAGACCTACGCCGGCGACGGGCGGTTCCGTCACCTGCACGCCAAGGCGGGCCGCGCCGCGGAGCTCCACGCCGCGGCCACCGAGCTGCACGGCGACGACGCCTGGGTGTTCCGACGCGAGCAGCTGCTCGACGAGGGCTGGCTCGGGCCCGACCCCGTGCCCGCGGTGTACCGACGGGTCGGCGACGTCGTCCTGGCGGCCCGCACCGCGGTCGGGTTCGTCGACCCGACGCTGCCGCACGAGGCGCAGTTGCTGGGCGCGCACGGCTCGATCACCCGCACCGAGGTGGAGGTGCCCCTCGTGGCGGCTCGCGGCCGGGCGCGCTAACGTCCTTCCGGCGAACTACACAGGTGTGATTCATCCACAGGGCGCTCCACAGGCCTGTGGATGGACCCCACCGAGGCGGAGGAGGCAGCGGACAAGTTGGCCAAGTCGTTCGTCCACCTCCACCTGCACACCGAGTTCTCCATGCTCGACGGCGCGGCGCGCATCGCCGAGGTGGTGGGCACCGCGGCGGCCGACGGGCAGCCCGCGGTCGGCATCACCGACCACGGCAACATGTACGGCGTCCTCGACTTCTACCGCGCCGCGCGTGATCTCGAGCTCACGCCGGTCATCGGCACCGAGGCGTACATGGTCACGACGTCGCGCCACGACCGACCGCGGCGCGACCAGCACGACATCTACCACCTCACGCTGCTGGCGGAGTCGACGCAGGGCTACAAGAACCTCATCAAGGTGTCGTCGGGTGCGTACCTCGACGGGTTCTTCCAGAAGCCGCGCGTCGACTTCGACCTGCTCGAGCAGCACCACGAGGGGCTCGTCGGCACCACCGGCTGCCTCGGCGGCGCGGTCTCGCAGGCCATCCTCGCCGGCGACCACCAGCTCGCACGCGACCACGTCGAGCGCTTCCAGTCGATCTTCGGGCGCGACTCGTTCTTCGTCGAGCTCCAGGATCACGGCCTGCCCGAGCAGCTCCAGGTCAACCCGGAGCTGATCAAGCTGGCGCGTGACATGCGTGCGCCGCTGCTCGCCACCAACGACTCGCACTACACCCACCGCCACGACGCCGAGTCGCACGACGCGCTGCTGTGCGTGCAGACCGGCGCACTGCAGTCCGACCCGAAGCGCTTCAAGTTCGACGCCGACGAGTTCTACCTGAAGTCCGCCTCCGAGATGCGGGCGCTGTTCGCCGACTACGAGGAAGCATGTGACAACACGCTGCTGATCGCCGAGCGCGCCGACGTCGAGATCGAGTTCGGCAACGCGGTGCTGCCGTCGTTCCCCACGCCGCCCGGTCACGACGAGGACTCGTTCCTGCGCGAGCTCTGCATCGAGGGCGCCAAGGAGCGCTACGGCATCTCTCCCGGGCCCGAGGTGCTCGAGCGCATCGAGTTCGAGCTCGGCGTCATCAAGACGATGGGGTTCTCCGCGTACTTCCTCATCGTGTGGGACCTCGTCCGCTACGCGCGCTCACGAGGGATCCGCGTCGGTCCCGGGCGGGGGAGCGCGGCGGGATCGTGCGTGGCGTACTGCCTGCGCATCGTCGACATCGACCCGATCAAGTACGACCTGCTGTTCGAGCGGTTCCTCAACCCCGGCCGCAAGCAGATGCCCGACATCGACATGGACTTCGACTCGCGCTACCGCAGCGAGATGATCAAGTACGCAGCCGAGCGCTACGGGTGGGACCACGTCGCGCAGATCGTCACCTTCTCCACCATCAAGGCGCGGGCCGCGGTGCGCGACTCCGCGCGCGTGCTCGGGTACCCGTACGCGGTCGGCGACAAGATCGCCAAGCTCATGCCGCCGCTGATCATGGGCCGCGACACGCCGTTGCGGGCGTGCTTCGAGAAGGTCAACGGCCACGAGGACGGCTACAAGATGGCCGCCGAGCTGCGCACGCTCTACGAGGCCGATCCCGACGCGAAGCGCGTCATCGACGTCGCCCGCGGGCTCGAGGGCCTGCGCCGCCAGGACGGCATCCACGCCGCCGCCGTCGTCATCACGCGCGATCCGCTCACCGAGTACCTCCCGATCCAGCGCAAACCGGAGGCCGGCGGCAACATCGAGGACGCGCCGATCGTCACGCAGTACGAGATGCACGGGGTCGAAGACCTCGGCCTCCTGAAGATGGACTTCCTGGGGCTGCGCAACCTCGACGTCCTCGAGATCGCGCTCGACCTCATCGCCGAGACCACCGGGTCGCGTCCCGACATCGACCGCGTCCCGCTCGACGACCCGGCCACGTTCGACCTGCTGCGCCGGGGCGACACCGTGGGCGTGTTCCAGCTCGAGGGTGGCCCCATGCGCGCGCTGCTGCGCTCGCTCGCGCCCACCGACTTCGAAGACGTCGCCGCGCTCATCGCCCTCTACCGCCCGGGCCCGATGGCGCAGAACTGGCACAACGAGTACGCCGACCGCAAGAACGGACGCAAGCCGGTCACCTACCCGCACGACGACCTGCAGGAGGTGCTCGGCTCGACCTACGGGTTGATGATCTACCAGGAGCAGCTGATGCGCGTCGCGCAGCGGCTGGCCGGCTACTCGCTCGAAGAGGCCGACAACCTGCGCAAGGCGACGGGCAAGAAGATCCGCGCCCTCATCGCCCAGGAGCGCACCAAGTTCGTCGAAGGCTGCATCGCCAACGGGCATCCCAGCGAGTTCGCCGAGGGCATGTTCGACACCATCGAGCCCTTCGCCGACTACTCGTTCAACAAGTCGCACTCGTTCGGCTACGGCTACGTCACGTACCAGACCGCGTGGCTCAAGGCGAACCACCCCGCCGAGTACCTCGCCGCGCTGCTCACGTCGGTGAAGACCAACAAGGACCAGACCGCCGTCTTCCTCAACGAGTGCCGGCAGATGGACATCAAGGTGCTCGTCCCCGACATCAACGAGTCGGTGTCCGACTTCTCGGTGCGCGACCGGCCCGGCGAAGGGAAGACGGTCCGGTTCGGGCTCTCCGCGGTGCGCAACGTCGGCGAAGGCGTCGTCGCCCACATCGTCGCCGCGCGCGAAGAAGGCGGCCCGTTCACCGACTTCTACGACTTCTGCGACCGCGTCGACCCCACGGTGCTCAACAAGCGGACGGTGGAGTCACTGGCGAAGGCCGGCGCCTTCGACTCCCTCGGTCATCCGCGCCAGGGGCTGGTGTTCGTGCACGAGACGATCATCGAGACCGTGCTCGGCCGGCGGCGCAACGAGGCCGAGGGCCAGTTCGACCTGTTCTCCGCGGTCGACGACCCCGCGCCCGAGGCCGTCGTCGGGCAGCGCACCGACATCCCCGACGCCGAGTTCCCCAAGTCGCAACGGCTCGCCTTCGAGAAGGAGATGCTCGGCCTCTACGTGAGCGACCACCCGATGATGGGCGCGGAGCGAGCGCTGCGGAAGCACGTCGACGGCACGCTGTCGGAGCTGCGGGAGGGTCGTGAGGGCGAGATGCGCACGGTCGGCGGGATCGTCACCGCGCTCAACCGCAAGTACACGAAGCGCGGCGACCTCATGGCCACCTTCGTGCTCGAGGATCTCGGTGCCGCGCTCGAGGTGATGGTCTTCCCGAAGACGATGACGCAGTACGGCCACCTCCTCGAAGAGGACGCCATCGTGGTGGTGAAGGGTCGTCTCGACGTGCGCGACGACACGCCCAAGATCATCGCCATGGAGGTGCTGCGGCCCGAGCTCTCGGTCGACAGCGGACCACCGGTGCGGGTGAAGGTGAAGCTGAACACCCTCTCCGACTCCAAGGTCGGCAGGCTCAAGGACATCCTCTCCGAGCACCCCGGCGACAGCCCGGTCTACGTCCACCTCGAGAGCCCGGAGAAGACCACCGTCCTGCGTCTCGGCGACGAGCACCTCGTCGACGCCGGCACCGGCCTCTTCGCCGAGCTCCGCATCCTCCTCGGCGCCGACTGCATCACCTGACCATCCGAACACCTCGGCGCCGACGGCATCACCTGACCATCCGAACATCTCGGAGTTGACGTACACCCGTGGGGGTCAACTCCGAGACGCTCGGGCGATGGCAGCGGCGACGGTGTCGATGATGGTCTGATCGCTCGACTTCGACGTGAAGCGCAGGAGCGTGAGTCCGAGCACGACGAGGTCGTTCCCGCGTGCGCGATCGCTGTCGAAGGCCTGACGACCCTTGTGGTGGCCCCACCCGTCGTATTCGATCGCGATGCCGAGGTCCGGGTAGCAGACGTCGATGCGGTAGCGACGGCCGCCCACGTTCACCCAGTGCTGGCGCACGGGCTCGGGGAGTCCGGCTCGGACGAGCAGGTTGGCGACGCGCTTCTCCGGTTCGCTCTCACCCGGGTGGTAGCCGGGCGCCCGATGCTCGAGGATGTCGCGCATCACCGTGCACCGGTGACGTCCGCGGCCCTCGAGATCGCCGGCCACGCGTCGCAGCGACGTCAGCGACACGGTCTTCCGGCGCAGTGCGTCGTCGACGGCACGCTCGACCGTCCAAGATCGCTCCAGCGCGGTGAGGTCGCAGAGCGTGCGGGCCACGGAGGTCACGGGTATCGCGCCCACGCGCGCGAGATGAGCTGGCCCGTACACCTCGCTCTCATGGGTACGTACACCGGCGATGACCGGCGGGCGTCCACCGAAGCGGGTGATGTCCAAGGGACCGGCCGGGAATCCGGGGAGCGCGTGGATCGCGCCGGCGGCGAGGAACGAGGCGTAGACGTCGGTGCCCGCGGCCAGGCACGCCGCGAGGAGCTGTTGCTCCCACGTCTCGGGTGCGCCGGCGACTCGGTACACACCCCGCCGGACCGGTTCGAGGCGCCGGGCGCGGACGCGCCGCTCGAGAGTGTTGGCCGACATCACCTCGAGCGCCTGGCTCCGGGTGACCAGGCCGTGTTGGCGTCGCGCGACGGTGAACAGGGGCGAATCGGTCATCTCTCGAAGGACGACGCTCCGCCGCCCGCGTCACTCGCCACGAGCATCGCGGTCTTGACCCCCACCCGCGTACGTCAACCCCGAGATGTTCGTGAGGGGAGATGTTCGTGAGGGGAGATGTTCGGGGGTGGGGGCGGCGTCGGGGCGTGTGCGAAGCTCTCGGGCATGCACATCGGCGTGTTGGGGGGCACCGGGCCCGCGGGGCGGGGGATCGCGACCCGGTTGGCGGACGCCGGGCACCGGGTGACGCTCGGCTCTCGGGAGCGGGAGCGGGCGGCGCAGGTCGTCGACGAGCTGCGGGAGCGCTGGGGCGAGCGAATCGCCGGCCTCGAACCGGGCTCCAACCACGACGCCGCCGGTGCCGACCTCGTGGTCCTGGCCACGGTCTGGAACGCCGCGGTCGCGACCGCGCAGGCCCACGCGGGCGAGCTCGACGGCAAGATCGTCGTCTCGATGGCCAACGGCCTCACCAAGCAGGGCCGCCAATTCGTCCCTGTGCCGTCGCCGAAGGGGTCCATCGCCGCCGAGGTGAAGGCGGTCGCGCCCGGAGCCCACGTGGTCGCGGCGTTCCACCTCGTACCGGCCGCCGCGCTCGGTGACATCAGCCGTCCCCTCACTGGCGACGTCCTGGTCGTCGGCGACGAAGCGGGTCGGGGAACGGTGCTCGATCTCGTCGACGGCATCCGCGACCTCCGCGCCCTCGACGCCGGACCGTTGGAGAACGCGGTGGGGCTCGAGACCTTCTCGGCTGCGCTCCTCACCGTCAACCTCCGTCACAAGGGCGAGGGATCGCTCCGCATCGAAGGCGTCGGTCCGCGCAACGCCGGTACATGACGATCGAGATCTTCGACACCGCGCAGCGCGCCGTCGTCCCCTTCGAGGTCGGCCCGGTCGTGCGCATGTACGTGTGCGGCATCACGCCGTACGACTCCACCCACCTCGGCCACGCTGCCACCTACCTCACCTACGACCTCCTCATCCGTCGCCTCGAGGAGCTCGGTCACGAGGTGCGCATGGTGCGCAACGTCACCGACGTCGACGACTCGATCCTCCCGAAGGCCCGGGAGCTCGGTGTGCCCTACCTCGAGCTGGCCGAGGCCGAGCTGGCGCGCTTCCGCTCCGACATGGACGCCCTCGGCACCCGCCCGCCGGTGGCGGAGCCGCGCGCCACCGAGTCGATCGACGGCATGATCGCGATGGTCGACGAGCTGCTCGACCGCGGTCACGCGTACCTCACGCACGGCACGGTCTACTTCGACGTGTCGACGTTCCCGCGCTTCGGTGAGGTGTCGCACTACTCGCGCGACCACATGGTCCGTCTCGCCCGCACCCGCGGCGGCAACCCCGACGACCCGCATCGCCGCGACCCGCTCGACTTCGTGCTCTGGCAGCCGTCACTGCCCGACGAGCCCGCGTGGCGCGCGCCGTTCGGCGTCGGTCGCCCCGGCTGGCACGTCGAGTGCTCGGTGATGTCGATGCAGGAGCTCGGCCCGACCCTCGACATCCACGGCGGCGGCACCGACCTGATCTTCCCCCACCACGAGTGCGAGGTCGCGCAGAGCGAGAGCATCACCGGCGAGACGTTCTCCCGCCACTGGGTCCATTCGGCCATGGTGAGCTACGAGGGCGAGAAGATGTCGAAGTCGCTCGGCAACCTGGTGTTCGTGAGCGATCTCCTGAAGACGGCCGACCCGCGCGCCATCCGCCTCGCGCTCATGGGCCACCACTACCGCGCCGGGTTCGAGTGGCACGACACCGATCTCGACGACGGCACCGCGCTCCTGCATCGCCTCCTCGCCGCCGCCGAACGTCCCGACGGTGCTGACCCTCGCCCGTACGCGGCGCGCGTCCGCGCCGCGATCGACCACGACCTCGATGCGCCGCGCGCGCTCGAAGCACTCGACGACCTGGCCAGCGCGGTGCTCTCCGGCGGCCACGACACGACCGCGCCGGCCGTGCTGCGCGAGCTCGGCGCGCTGCTCGGCGTCGACCTCGATCGTCCGCTCAACACGGCCCGCGAACCGCTGCGAAACAGCTGAGAGGGCGCAGAACCCCACTGGTAACGTCGGCCACCCATGACGATCACGATCACGCTGCCTGACGGAACGACGCGCGACCACGAGTCGGGTGTCACCGCGGGCGAGATCGCAGCGTCGATCGGCAAGGGCCTGGCCAAGGCCGCGCTCGCGGCGCGCGTCGCCTTCGACGATGGAGACGGAGCCGGCGACTGGTACGACCTCACTCGGCCGATCGACCACGACGCGCGGGTCTCGATCGTCACCCCCGACTCCGACGACGGCCGCGAGGTGCTGCGCCACTCCACCGCGCACGTGATGGCCCAGTCCGTGACCGACCTCTTCCCCGGGGCCAAGTACGCCATCGGCCCCGCGATCGCCGACGGCTTCTACTACGACTTCGAGCTCCCGAACGGCCAGCACTTCTCCGACGACGACCTCGAGCGCATCGAGACCCGCATGCGCGAGATCGTGAAGGCCGACGAGCCGTTCGTGCGCGAGGAGCTCGACCGCGAGCACGCGATCGCCACCTTCGCCGACCAGCCCTACAAGGTCGAGATCATCGAGCGCGTCGACCCCGGCGACAGCCGCGAGATCGGCGAGGGCAACGTCATCTCGGTGTACCGCAACCCACGCGACGGCAAGCCGCCGTTCGTCGACCTCTGCCGCGGCCCGCACGTGCCGTCGACCAAGCGCCTCGGTGCGTTCAAGCTCACCAAGGTCGCGGGCGCGTACTGGCGGGGCGACGAGAAGCGCCCGATGCTCCAGCGCATCTACGGCACCGCGTGGGAGTCGAAGGCCGCGCTCGAGGAGCACCTCCACCGCCTCGAGGAAGCCGAGAAGCGCGACCACCGCAAGCTCGGCCAGGAACTCGACCTGTTCTCGTTCCCCGACGAGATCGGTTCCGGCCTCGCCGTCTTCCACCCGAAGGGTGGTGCGGTGCGTCGCATCATGGAGGACTACTCGCGCCAGCGTCACGAGGAAGCGGGCTACGAGTTCGTCAACTCGCCGCACATCACCAAGTCGGCGCTGTTCGAGGAGTCCGGCCACCTCGACTGGTTCGCCGACGGCATGTACCCGCCCATGGAGCTCGACGGCGGCACCGAGTACTACCTCAAGCCGATGAACTGCCCGTTCCACATCCTCATCTACCGCAACCGGATGAGGTCCTACCGCGAGCTGCCCCTGCGCTTGTTCGAGTTCGGCACCGTGTACCGCTACGAGAAGTCGGGTGTGGTGCACGGGCTCACCCGCGCCCGCGGGTTCACGCAGGACGACGCGCACATCTTCTGCACGCGCGAGCAGGTCGTCCCCGAGCTGAAGCGTGCACTCGAGTTCGTCCTCGACCTGCTGCGCGACTACGGCCTCGACGACTTCTACCTCGAGCTGTCGACGAAGCCGCCGGGCAAGGCGGTCGGCACCGACGAGGAATGGGACGAAGCCACCGAGGCGCTGCGCACGGTGGCGGTCGACGCCGGTCTCGAGGTGGTGATGGACGAAGGCGGCGGTGCGTTCTACGGCCCCAAGATCTCGGTCCAGACGCGCGACGCCATCGGTCGCACCTGGCAGATGTCGACCATCCAGCTCGACCTCCAGCTCCCGCAGCGCTTCGGCCTCGAGTACGTGGGCGCCGACAACGAGCGCCACCGGCCGATCATGATCCACCGGGCGCTGTTCGGATCGATCGAGCGGTTCGTCGCGATCCTCACCGAGCACTACGCGGGCGCGTTCCCCACGTGGCTGGCACCGGTGCAGGTCACGGTGCTCCCGGTCGCCGATCGCCACGAGGACTACGCGCGTGAGCTGGTCGACGGCTTCCGCGCCGAGCATCGCCGCGCCGAGCTCGTCGGCGCCCACGCCGATTCGCTCGGCGCCCGCATCCGACGGGCGAAGCTCGAGAAGGTGCCGTACGTGCTGGTGGTCGGCGACGACGACCTCGAGCACCGGACCGTCGGCGTGAACGCGCGCGGGAGCGATGCTCCTGAACGGGGCGTCGCCGTCGACGACTTCGTCGCGCGCCTGGGCGACGAGATCACGAGCCGCGCCATCTCGTGACGCTCGATCGGCTCTGGGCGGGCTGGCGCACTACCTACATCGATGGCGTCGTCACCCAGCCTCCCGCGGACGCTGACCACGACTGCTTGTTCGAGCGCCTGGCGCGCGAACCCGACGACGTCTCGCTCGTGCTCGCGCGCAACGAGCACGCGTTCGCGGTGATGAACGCGTACCCGTACGGTTCCGGTCATCTGATGGTCGCACCGTTGCGGCACGAGCCCACGCTCGCCGGCCTCTCGCGTCCCGAGGCCTCCGCGCTGATGGCGCTGGTGCAGGACGCCAACGTGGCGGTGCTCGCCGCGTACTCGCCCGACGGCATCAACGTCGGGGCCAACATCGGCCGGGCGGCGGGTGCCGGCGTGCCGGGTCACGTGCACGTCCACGTGCTGCCGCGGTGGAGTGGCGACACCAACTTCATGACCACGATCGCCGAGGCGCGGGTGCTCCCCGAACCGCTCACCACGAGCTACGAGAAGCTCCTGGCCGCCTGGCCCCGCTGACCACAGTCGCTCGCGCGCCCGCCGCGCCTTCGAGCCGGCGGCTCGAGCGGCGCTACCGTGCCACCGATGCCCGATGACCCGCGCGACGACACACGGCGCGACGAGATCGATGGCGGCGAGTACCGCGACGAGCTGCCGGCAGATCTCGACGTCACCGGGTACGTCGGTCCGTACCTGTTCCCGACGATGCGGCGTCGTCGCATCCCGGGCACGATGTACCTCGTCGTCGGCGCGCTCTGCCTGCTCGGCTACGCGGTGTCGTCCAACGGTGGGCTGCTCGCCGCCGCCATCGTCCTCGCGTTGATCGCGGCATACCACTTTGCCAGCGCGTGGCCGCTGAACATCGACCAGACCGAGGCGCTGCTCGTCGCGTCGCGCACGGCAGGCTTCGCGGTCGGGCACTCGAGCGCGCAGTTGGCGTGGCACGGATTGCGGTCGCGGCCGGTGTGGCGCATCCTGCTCTACAGCGCCGACGAACCGCCGACGATGCGCGGCCTCGTGCAGATCGACGCCGTCGACGGGACCGTGATGGGGGAGTACACCGAACCGAACCCCGAGGACTGGTCGAAGTACGGACTCGACGAGCCCGTCGGCCACCCGCCCTCGGCGTCCTGACCTGACGGCGCGGGCCGCGAGTGACCGGTGACGTCCCCGCGCTCGCGTTCTGCACCATCGCCGACGCCGCGTACTTCCCCGGGGTCGTGGCCCTCGTCAACTCGCTGCGCCTCCAGGGCCACCACGAGCCCTTGACCATCCTCGACCTGGGGCTCACCGCGCCGCAGCGCGACCAGCTCCGAGGAACCTGCGAGTTCGTGACCCCGGCGCAGCCCCGCCACCCCTGGCTGCTCGCACCGCACGCACTGCTCGCGGCGCGGGCCGACGTCTCGGTCTACCTCGACGCCGACGTCCTGGTGACCGCGCCGCTGCACGACGTGCTCGACGACGCGCGCGCGGGGAAGCTCTGCGCGTTCCCCGACTCGCTCGCCGACCGCTGGTTTGCCGAATGGGAGCAGCGGTTCGACCTGCCCGACGCGCCGCGACGTCAGCCGTACCGCAACGCGGGCTTCGTCGCGCTCGCGCCCGCCGCGTTCCCCGGACTGCTCGAACGTTGGGCGGAGCTGTGCGACCGCCTCGCCGGCGCGCGCTTCGACGAGCTCGCGGTCGACTACACGTCGCCCACCGGCCTCCCGGACCAGGACGCGTTCAACGCGCTGCTCATGACCGAGGTGCACCCCGAGCAACTCGCGTCCAGCGATCCCGCGCGCATCTCGCAGGGCAACGGGGAGCTGGCCGCGACGCGCGTGGTCGACCCGCGCGCGGTCGTGTGCGAGCGCGACGGTCGAAGGGTGCTGCTGCTCCACTCGTTCTCGGCGCCGAAGCCGTGGGAGCCGAGCGCGCGCCGCTACCTGCCCGACACCGCATACCTGCGGTGCCTGCGGCGCCTCCTCGTCGGTCCCGACCTCGCGGTGCGCACCGGTGCGTCGGCGAGCGACGGCCCTGGCGCCCCCTCCGCGGCCTGGTTGGCCCCCGGGCTCCGCGGCGCGCTCGCGTTGCGGATGCTCACGACCCGCACCGCGCTGCGTCCGCGCACGCGGTGGAGGGCATGGCGGGCCTGCTGACTTGACGGCCCGCTGGGCAGGCGGAGGGCAGGGAGGGGCAGGGACTCCCGTCTTCGACGCCCGCGCCGGCGGGCCTTGCCGGCCACAACGTGACCGACGCCACTCCTATTCCCCGGTGCCGGCCACCTCACTCATCCCCCGGCCGGCCTGTCAACCCCTCGCCTCGGCTCGCTCGGCGCCGGCGCGCACCTTCTCGACCAGGTGCGTGGGCACCGGGTCGTAGTGCGAGTGCGACGCCTGGAACCGGCCCCGCCCCCCGGTCATCGACCGGAGGTCGATCGTGTAGCGGAGGACCTCCGAGGTCGGCACCAGCGCCACCACCTCGACCTCGCCGTTGCCGGCCGCGCTCGACCCCTGGATGCGGCCGCGCTTCGAGTTGAGGTCGCCCATGATGTCGCCCTGGTGCGCCTCGGGCGCGAGCACGACCAGCTCGCTCACCGGTTCGAGGAGGATCGGGTCGGCCTTCGCCATCGCGTCCTTGAACCCGATCGACCCCGCCATCTTGAAGCTCATCTCCGACGAGTCGACCGAGTGGTACTTCCCGTCGAAGCACGTCACCCTCACGTCGACGACGGGGAAGCCGAAGACGCCGCCGTGCTCCATCGTCTCGACGACGCCCTTCTCCACCGCGGGGATGAACTGCCGCGGGATCGCCCCCCCGACGATCTTGTCGACGAACTCGAACCCGCCACCCCGCTCGAGCGGCTCGACCTTCACGAACGCCACCCCGAACTGGCCGTGGCCGCCGGTCTGCTTCTTGTACTTGCCCTCGGCTTCGGCCTCGTGGGTGATGGTCTCGCGGTACGCGACCTTCACGTCTTCGGTCTCGACCTCGACGCCGAGCTTGGAGTGCAGGCGGGCCAGCGCGATTCCGAGGTGGGTCTCGCCCTGACCCCAGAGCAGCGTCTGATGGGTCTCGGGGTTGCGATCGAGACGCAGCGCCGGATCCTCGTCGAGCAGCCGGTGGAGGGCGTTCGCGAGCTTGTCCTCGTCGCTCTTCGACTTGGCCCTGATCGCGATCGCGAGCACCGGCGCCGGCGGTTCGAAGGGATCGACGTCGACGTCGGCCCCGCGCGCGCCGAGGACGTCGCCGGTCGTGGTGTCGGCCAGCTTGGCAACCGCGGCGATGTCGCCCGCGGGCACCTCCGACACCGGCTCCTGCTCCTTGCCCCGCATCACCGAGAGCTGGTGGAGCCGCTCCTCGTGCATCGTGCGTCCGTTCACGAGGGTGGCGTCGGCCTTCATCGTGCCTTGCAGCACCTTGAACAGGTTCACGTGGCCGACGTAGGGGTCGACGATGGTCTTGAACACGAACGCGACCGGCGGGCCGTCGCCGGCGTCGGTCGACGGCGCGGGCCCTTCCTCGGTGATGAACTGCGCGAGGCGATCGACGCCGATCAGCTTGGTCGCGCTCCCGCACAGGACCGGGAACACCGCGCCCGACGCCACGCCGTCGGCGAGCGCGTGCGCGAGCTCCGCGACGGGGATGGTCTCGTCGGCGAGGTAGCGCTCCATGAGGTCGTCGTCACCGACGACGATGCCCTCGACGAGCGCGTCGTGGATCGAGTGCTCCTCCATCTCCATCTCGGGCGGGATCGGTCCCTCGGTGGCCTTGCCGTCGACGTAGTGCACGGCGTGGTCGTCGAGCAGATCGACCACGCCGTGGAAGTCGGCTTCGTCGCCGATCGGCAGCTGCAGGGGGGCGACGCCGGCGCCGAACTTGGCCTTCAGCTCGTCGAGCGTGCGGGCGAACGACGCGCGCTCGCGGTCGAGCTTGTTGACGAACACCGCGCGGGGGAGGCCCAGCGCCTCGGCCATGCGCCACACCAGCTCGGTCTGCACCTCGACGCCTTCGACCGCGGACACCACGAACACCGCGAGGTCGGCGGCGCGCAGCGCGGCGGCGACGTCGCTCACGAAGTCGGCATAACCCGGGGTGTCGATCAGGTTGATCTTGTGGCCGTCGTGCTCGAACGGTGCCATCGCCAACGACACCGAGATCCGGCGCTTCGCCTCTTCGGGATCGAAGTCGGTGGTGGTGGAGCCGTCTTCCACGCGGCCGAGGCGGGTGATCGCACCGGCGTCGTAGAGGAGGGCCTCGGCCAGGGAGGTCTTCCCCGAGCCTCCGTGGCCGACGAGGGCCACGTTGCGGATCTTCTCCGTCGGGTACGTCTTGGCCGCCACCGGCACCCCCCCG
>DASUAS010000382.1:0-11366 GCA_035763625.1 Acidimicrobiia bacterium | reverse complement strand
GCGCGAGCAACGTGGCCACGATCCGCAGGTCGCGACCGACGGCGACGTCCCAGAGCGCGGCACCCATCTCGCCGTCGAACCACTCCGGGGACCCGGACCCGATGGCGAAGAGGCGAACGCCGTGGCATCCGGGCACCGCGGCCAGGTCCCGCAGATGCGCCGGCGCGTCGGGATCCGCGGGATCGACGATCACGACGCCGACGAACCGCTCGGGCGCGACCCGCAGCGCGTCGAGCAGGTAGCGGTTGTCGCTGCCGTAGGCGCCGTGGGCCTGCACCAAGACCGCGCCCGCGACGCCGGCGGCGCTTGCCGTCGCCGCGTACTCCTCCGCGGTCACCGGGTGCTCGCGGAACCACTGCGACCCGACGCCGGAGGGGCGCAGCGGGAAGCTCACCTCGTCACGCGCGACCACGTGGACGTGGGTGTCGATGATCACCGCGTGCTCACCGCGTGGTTCAAGGCTCGAACGGGCCCTTGCCCATCTGCTCACGCACGGTGACGACCGGTGGGTTGGTGAGGAGGCGGCGCTGCCAGTTGGCGCCGTCGACGACGAGGGTGTGCCCGGAGATGAACCGCGCGTACGGCGACGCCAGGAACGTCGCCGCCCACCCGAGCTCGCGCAGCTGGCCCACGCGCAGCGCGGGCTGCACGGCGTCCTTCTCCTTGGTGCGGTCGAGGTTGCCCCTGATGTCGTCGGTCATGTCCTCGTGGGGGAACAACCCCGGGACCAGCCCGTTCACCTGGATCCCGTACGGCCCCCACTCGACCGCCAACGTCTCGGTCATGTTCTTCACGCCCGCCTTGGCCGCGGCGCTGTGGGCGAAGCCGGGCCCACCGGTCCACGCGTACGACGCGCCGACGTTGACGATCGAGCCCGGCGTCTGCGCCTCGAGGTGACGGCGGGCGAACTCGCGCGAGCAGAGGAACGTGCCGTTGAGGGTGATGTCGACCACGGTGCGCCACGCGTTCGGCGACATGTCCTCGGCCGGCACCGGGAAGTTCGCGGCCGCGTTGTTGACGAGCACGCCGGGCAGCCCGTAGGCGTCGGTGGCCGTGGCGAACGCGGCGCTGATCTGGTCGGGATCGCGGATGTCGCACCCCACGGTCGTGACCGGCGCGCCCAGCGCGGCGACGGCCTCGTGACCGGCTTCGAGGTGCTCGGGCTTGCGGCTGGCGATCACGATCGACGCGCCGAGACGCGCGAACTCGAGCGCGATGGCCTTGCCCAGGCCGGTCCCCGCACCGGTGACGAAGACGGCCACGCCGTCGTACGTCCCGGCGGGGAGCGCGCTCGCGCCCAGCGCGGGCGGCGCGGGAAGTCCGGGCAGTTCGTCGGGCATGGATCAGCTCCCGGTGAAGTGCGGCTCGCGGCCTTCGGCGCGCGCGGCACGGAATTCGGCCAGGTCGTCGGACTTGGCGATGAACGTCTGGTAGATCATCTCGTCGGCCATCGACGAGCGCACCTCGGCCTCCGACAGGTGTCGCAGCACGCGCCGCGCCATCTTGATCGTGACCGCGGGGGACGCCGCGATCTTCTCCGCCATCTCGCGCGCGGTCGCGTCGAGCTCGTCGGCCGGGACCACGCGCGACACGACGCCGTGCGCGTACGCCTCGTCGGCCGGCATCGGCCGTCCGGTGAGCACCATGTCGGACGCGACGCCGTGGCCGCAGATCTGGAACAGCCGCCCGACGCCCCCGGTGTCGGGGATCACACCGTGGGTCGCTTCCGGCAGCATGAACCGGGCGCCTTCGGCCGCGATGCGGATGTCGCACAGGAGAGCGCGCTGGAACGACGCCCCGATCGACCAACCGTGCATCGCCACGATGATCGGTGCCTCGATGTCGAAGATCTGCAGGATGCCGCGGTGCCCGCGCGCCATGAGCTCGTGGTGGGTGAGCTCGACGTCACCACCGCCGATCGCACCGACGTCGCGACCCGACGAGAACGACTTGCCCTCGCCGCGCCAGATCACCGCCCGCACGTCGGGACGCTCCTTCAGCTCGGCCAACGCCGCGAACAGCTGCACGTCCATGTCGTCGTCGAACGCGTTGTGCTTCTCGACGTTGTCGTTGGTGATCGTCGCGATCGGCCCGTCGTACTCGAGCCGTACTTCCTTGGTCATGCGTGCTCCACTTCCTGCAGGTCGGGGGTGAGCGACGCGAGCAGCTCGATGGTGCGACGTTGCGACGCGTCGCGGTCGTCGTCGAGACCGAGCGCGGTGGCGCACAGGTCGGTGGCACCGGCGGCGGCGTAGCTGCGCAGCCGCTGGGTCACCTCGGCCTCGGTGCCGATGATGGCGACGTCGGCGGGGCTGGTGTCGTCGCCCCCGCGGGCGAGGATGCGCTGGTAGGTGGGGATGTTGAGGTACGTGGCGAAGAGCTTCTGCGCCCGCTCGCGGCCGGCATCGGGATCGGAGCACACCGCCACCGGGAGTCCGACGACCACGCGCGGCGCGGGACGCTCCGCCGCGTCGGCGGCGGCGGTGATCCTCGGCACGATGTGCTCGCCGACCGCGCGCTCGTTGGCCCAGTAGGTGATCGTGCCGTCGGTGAGCTCGCCCGCGAGCTGCAGCATCTTCGGCGCCAGCGCCGCGATCATGATCGGCGCGGGCGTGGAACCCGGCACCGTGAGCATCGACGAGAACGCGAAGCACTCGCCCCGGTACTCGACGTGGCCGGCCCCGGCGAACGCGGCGCGCAGGACCTCGACGTACTCGCGGGTGTGGTGCGCGGGACGGGCGTACTCGAGCCCGTGCATGCTCTCGATGACGACCGGGTGTGACGGTCCGATGCCGAGCACCAGTCGACCGTCGGTCGCCGCCTGGGTCGACATCGCCTGCTGCGCCATCGCCAGCGGGTGGCGCGGATACGTCGGCATCACCGCGGTGCCCAGCTCGATGCGATCGGTGACCTGGCCGGCGAGGGCCAGCGCGGTCAACCCGTCGAGGCTCCACGGGATGTGCGGCACCCATCCGGTCGAGAAGCCGAGCGCTTCCGCCGCACGCGCGTTGGCGAGGAGCTCGTCGATGGTCGTCTGCTCGCCGCTGACGTCGCTGATGAACAGCCCGATGCGCATCGGCGCAGCTTGTCACATGGTGCTCGGCGGGACCGCTCCCGCGGTCAGGTCGTCGGCCGCGCCGGTGCTGGTCGGAGCACGTGGTCCTCGGCATCGGCGTCGAGCTCCATCTCCACGAACCCGCGCGCCCGGGCCGCCCGGACGAACTGCAGGAACGTGCCGTAGCCGAAGCGCTTCTCGGAGAAGTCGGACTGCTGCTTGCGCACCTGGTTCTTCAGGCCCGACAGGTGCACCGGGCCCTTGGCCGCAAGGCGCTCGACGGTGTCGCGGAGCAGCCCGAACGCGGCGTCCTCGTCGCCGCCCACCGCCGGGAGGGTGACCTCGGGATCGCCGGGTGCGCTTCCCTGGTGGACCTCGACGACACCGCGCTCACCGAGCGTGCGCAACAGCTCGCCGAAGGTGCGGAAGCCGTGGTCGGCCTCGCTGAACGTCGGCTCCTTGCGCAGGATCGCCCGCTTGAGCATCGACGCCAGCACCGGACCCCCGCTGCTCCGCGACAGCCCGGCGAGGGTACGGGTGACGAGCGCGTCGAGGTCGGTCTCCTCGGCCGGCGCCACCACGTCGACCTCGGTTTCCTCGGGAGCCGTCGCCTTCGGGGTGCGTGAGGACGTCCGCTTGGTCGCGCGCTTCGCGGGCTTCTTCCTGGGTTCGACACCCTCGAGGCGCTCGTAGAAGAGGAACTCGTCGCAGGCGGCGGGGAGCAGCGCCGACGTCGACGCCTCGACGCCGATCCCGATCACGCGCCGGTTGAGCTCGCGCAGCTTGTGCACGAGCGGGGTGAAGTCGCTGTCGCCGGTGCCGAGCACGAACGTGGTGATGTAGTCGCGCTCGAAGCTCATCTCGATCGCGTCGACGGCCATCTTGATGTCGGCCGCGTTCTTGCGCACCATGCCCATCTTCTGGGGGATCTCGATCAGCTCGACCTGGTGGCGGGTGAGCATGCGTCGGTCTTCCTCGAAGTACGACCAGTCGGCGTAGGCCCGCCGCACGACGACTCGACCGCGCTCGGCGAGTGCGTCGGCGACGGGCCGGAAGTCGAACGCCCCTCCGAGCAGGTCGCGCGCCCCGATGGCGAGGTTCTCGTAGTCGAGGAAGAGGGCGATGCGTTCGTCGTCACTGGTCACCCGAGGGATCGTACGTGCTAGTTGTTGGGTTCGTGAACGACAACGTCTACATCCACGAGTTCATCGACATCATCGGCCACAACCGCGCCAATTACATGCACCACATGACCGCGAACTTCAGCCCGATGGCGCAGGAGGACCGCAACCAGCTGTGCTTCGGCGTGTGGGGCGTCGTCGGTACCACGCGGGGATGGCCCGAGGTGCTCAACCTCTGGGAGGAGCGCGGCTTCGACGGTCTGGCCACGTCGTTCCGTCACGAGTTCAACCACACGACCCTCCAGGACCCGAAGCTGGCGAAGTGGTGGGCCGAGGCGGCCAACTACCGGCGCCACGGCGACGACCGGGTCCTCGTGCCCGCGCCGTGGTCGCCGACCATCACCCAGCTCGTCGATGCCGGCGTGCAGGGCGAGGTGTACGCGCACGAGCAGATCCACGTGGCGATGGGCACCGCGCGCGACTTCCTCCAGATCGTCGCCGAGGAGGCCGTCCCCGTGTACGAGGAGCTCGGCTGGAAGCTGTGCGGCGCGTGGGAGACCGCGATGGTCAACGAGTCGGAGTGCTTCCTGCACTGGGCGATCCCCACCTGGGAGCAGTGGGCCGAGTCCGAGCACGCCGAACGCCGCGACGGCCCGGTGCAGCGCTGGCGGCGGCGCACCTACGAGCTCGCCGAGCGGTGGCATCGCTTCCTCGTGGTCGACGCGCCTCTGTCGCCGATGCGCATCGGACGCCAACCGGCGCGCTCGGATCGCGACGAAGGTTGGCAGGACCTGTAACGCCGCCTCGTCCCCGTCGCTCGCCTCCGCTCGCGCCGTCCCACTCGAAAATCGACTGCTCGGGAACGGGCGCGCCGGGCACGATGTCGGCATGGCAGAACGAGTGGTGCTGGCCGGCGGCGTGGTCACGTTGCGACCCATGGCGATCGACGACGTCGACGCGCTGGCCGCGGCCGCGGCGGAGGACCGCTCGACGTACGGCTTCACGCCCGTACCCGCCGGTGCGGCGGCGATGAGCGAGTACGTCGAGGGAGTGCTGGCCGACGAGCGCGCCGGATGGGCGCTCCCGTTCGTGACCACGCTCACCGCCGATGGCCGCGTGGTGGGCAGCACCCGCTTCCTCGACCTCGACGACTGGCGCGGCGAGCGACGCGTCGGTGGGGCGCCGGTCGGCGCGGTGGGCACGCCCCGGACCGCGGAGATCGGTGGCACGTGGCTGGCCGCCTCCGTCCAGCGGACCGCGGTGAACACGGAGGCGAAGCTGCTCATGCTGCGTCACGCGTTCGACACGTGGGACGTCGAGCGCATCACGTTCAAGACCGACGCGCGCAACGCGCGATCGCGTGTCGCGATCGAACGGCTGGGCGCACACTTCGAGGGGATCCGCCGTGCGCACGTGCGCGCCAGCGATGGTGGTGTGCGCGACAGCGCCTACTACTCGATCGTGCGCGACGAGTGGCCGGGCGTGCGCGCCGCGCTCGAGGGCCGCCTCGCCGCCTGAGGGTCAGCTGTTTGCCGGCGGCGCGCCGAGCGCCACCCGCACGCGCTCGACTACGGCCTGCTCCTTCTCGCTGGTGCCCTTGGCGGCACCGGCGACGGCCTGGGCCAGGCCGATGAGCCAGTCCCGCACCTCGGCCGCCTCGGCGATCGGCAGCTTGGCGATGGCGGCGGTGGCGGGCGCGAGCTCGGCCAGGGCCTCGTCGATCACCGCATCGGGCGACGACCCGCGGTCGCCCTTGGCCGCGTGACGGGCGTCGTGACCCTCGGCCTCGTGCGCGATCGCGGCGATCAGCTCGTTCGCCGGACCGTGGTCGCCGGGCCGGGTGAGGGCCTTGGCCGTCGCCGAGGCTTCCTTCACCAGCGCGATCGGGCCGTGCTCGGCGACGGCGACGACGGCCATGGTGACGTGGAGCGGCGCCTGCGTGAGCGCGGCCCACTCCTCGTCGGAGAAGAACGATCGATCGGTCATGGTTCCGGCAGCCTAGGACCGGCAGCCGACCGACCGCCGCGTAGCGTCTCGGCGGTGCTCCCGGTCTTCCTCGTCCTGTTCGTGATGGTCGCGTTCATCGGTGTCCCGGTGTTCCTCTCCTGGTGGCGCAACCGCGGGTAGCGGATCCCGTGCGCCCAAAGGTGCGCGCTTCTCACCGCATACGGGGACAAGCGCGCACGTTCACCAGGATTCGTCGGGGAGAAGCGGCATCGTCCAGCCGCGGTCCTTGCCGAGCAGCGCGGCGCGGCCAACCGCGGAGCTGCCGAAGCGCTCGCGCACGGCGTCGAGCGCCCGGTCGAGGGCGGGGCCGTGTCCGCCGTCGAACGGGAGTGGCGGCTGCACCGCGTCAGCGTCGCTGAGGTTCGACACGGAGACCCCGACGAGCGTGAGCCCGCGCGCTTCGACGAGCGGCTGCGCGTGATCGAGGAGCCGCCGGGCTGCGTCACGCAGCGGAGTGGTGTCGGCGGTCGGGCTCGGCAACGTGCACGAGCGGGTCACACGCGTGAAGTCGTCGAAGCGGATGCGCAGCACGACGGTGTGGCCGACGACGCGCGCGCTGCGAAGACGGCGCGCGATGCCGTCGAGGAGGCCGTCGAGCATCGCCCGAACCTCGTCGGGCGGCCGCCAGCCGCGACCGAGCGCGCGCTGGGCACCCATCGAGCGGCGCCGCCGACCGGTCTCGACGTGGCGTGCGTCGCGGTTGTGCGCGAGCGCATGCAGGTGGTGTCCCGCGGCAGGGCCCAACATCGCCACCAGGACCGCTTCGTCGAGCGCGGCGACCTCACCGACGCGGGTGATCCCCCGCTCGTGGAGCTTGGCCGTGGTCTTGGGCCCGACGCCCCAGAGGCGATCGACGTCGAGCGGATGGAGGAACTCGAGCTCGCGCTCGGGCGCCACGACGAGCAATCCGTCGGGCTTGGCCACCCGGCTCGCCACCTTGGCCAGGAACTTGGTGCGCGCCACGCCGACGGTGATCGGGAGACCGACCTGCTCGCGCACCGCGGCGCGCAGGGTCGCCGCGATCGCGCGCGGTGCGCCCGAGACCCGCCCGAGGCCGCCGACGTCGAGGAACGCCTCGTCGATCGAGAGCCCCTCCACCAACGGCGTGGTGTCGTCGAACACCGCGAACACGGCACGGGAGGCGTCCGAGTACGCCTGCATCCGGGGCGGCACGACGATGGCATCGGGGCACAGGGCGCGCGCCTGGCGCCCACCCATGGCCCCGCGCACCCCGCACGCGCGAGCTTCGTAGCTGGCCGCCATCACCACGCCCCCACCCACGATGACCGGCTTCCCGCGCAGCGCAGGGTCGTCACGCTGCTCGACCGAGGCGAAGAACGCGTCGAGGTCGGCGTGCAGGATGGACGCGTCGGCGTGCGGAAGGGACCCGGGCACGAACACATGTTCGCACACCGGCGACGGATCAGCCCGCGGCCTCCCGGTCCCAGGTGGAGTTGCTGATGCCCTGGTGGCGCAGCTCGTGCTTGCGCACCCGCATCGAGGCCTCCGTGCGCGGCAGGTCGTCGACCACGTGCACGTAGCGGGGCAGCATGAAGCGCGGCATGCGGGGCTCGAGGAACGTCAGCAGCTCGGCGGGATCGAACGCGGCCGGGTCGTCGACGATGACCGCGACGAGGACGTCGTCCTCGCCCAGCGGCGCGGGAACGCCGATCGCCGCGCACTCGCGCACCGCAGGATGCTCGACCACCAACGTCTCCACCTCGAAGGAGGAGATGTTCTCGCCTCGACGGCGGATGGTGTCGCGCAGTCGGTCGACGAAGTAGAACCAGCCGTCGGCGTCACGGCGGAACGCGTCGCCGGTGTGGAACCAGCCGTTGCGCCACGCCGCCGCGGTCTGCTCCGGCATCTTGTGGTAGCCGACGTTCAGCGCCCACGGTTCGGCGCTGCGCACGAGCAGCTCCCCCACCTCGCCGTCGGGCACGGGCTCGTCGAACTCGTCGGCGATGCGCACCTCGGGCCACGGGTAGTCCTCGCGGATGCGCCCGCAGTTCGCCCAGGGTCCGTGGTCCCAGCCGGTGGTGACGGCCATGCCGGTCTCGGTCTGCCCGTAGCCGGTGGCGACGCGCACGCCGAAGCGGCGTTCGAAATCGGCGATCTCAGGGATCATCGGGCCGAGGATCGCGTTGCGCAACGGAGTGTCGGCGTCGTCGGCGCGCGGCGGCGCCGAGTGCAGCAGCGCGGTCATCGGTCCGACGAGCGCGGCGGTGACACACCCGGTGGCGCGGATGTCCGACCAGAAGTCGGTGGCGCTGAACCGGTCGCGCAGCACGAAGCGGGCGTTGCGCGCCATCGCGTAGTTGAACGCCGACCGTCCGGAGTTGTGGAACAGCGGCATCGCGCAGTACAGGCCGTCGCCGGCGACGAGCGCGTCGTCGGGCACCCACGACCAGAACTGGTACATCACCGCCCACGGCGTGATGACCGCCTTGGACGGACCGGTGGTGCCCGACGTGAACATGAGCGAGTGCACGTCGCGGTACTGCGGCCCGACGAGCCCGGCCGGCGGCGTACCGCGGTCGAGCTCGGCGCGGGTGGCGTCGTCGAGCACGACGATGCGCGCGAGGCCGTCGACGTCGTGCGCGACCGCGGTGACCGCGTCGCGGAGCTCGGGCGCGACCACGATCGTGGTGACATCGGCGTGGCCGAGCGAGTACTCGAGCATGCGTCCGGTGAACGCGACGTTGAGCGGAACTTCGACCACGCGCAACCACGCCAGTGCCAGCATCGTGACGTGCGCGTCGAAGGTGTTCGGCAACATGGTGGCGACGTGGTCGCCCTCGGTCACGCCACGCGCCGCCAGCGCGCCCGCCCAGGTGCGGGCGCGCCGGTCGAGCTCGGCGTACGTCAGGCGGCTGCCGTCGACGTGCTCGAGCGCGACCGCGTCGGGCGTGGTGGCCGCCCCGTGCGCGACCGCGTGCGGGGCGAGGCAAGTCGGTTCGAGCATCGGTATGTAATATACGAACTTCGTGGATCTCGACCCGACGGACGAGCAGCAGTCGATCGTCGACGTGTTCGGGGGTCTCGCCGAGCGCACGGTCCCTCTCGACCGGCTGCGCGACCACGAACCGGTCGGCTTCGCCCGCGAGCTCTGGGACCAGCTGGTCGCGGTCGGCGCCCCGGGCATGGCCGTGCCCGAGGCCGCGGGCGGCGCCGGGGCCTCCGTCCTCGACGTCGCCCTGGCCGTCGAGGCGCTGGGACGGCGGCTCGCGCCCGCGCCCCTCGTCGAGCACGCGGTGACCGCCCGGCTCCTGGCGCGCGTCGACGCCCTCCCGGCGGAGATCGTCGACGGTGCCCGCATCGCGACCCTGGCGTTGCGGCCGCTGCACGACCGCACGGCCCGGCTCGTACCGGCCGGTGCAGTGGCCACCACCGTCGTCGCGTTCGACGGACGCCACCTCGTCGCGGTCGACTCCGAGCCGGGCGCGCACATCCCCAACCTGGCCTCGGCTCCGCTCGCCGACCGCACGTTCGACGACGCGCGGATCCTCGCGTCGGGCGCCCCCGCCGAGCAGCTCCACCGCGAAGCGGTCGACGAGTGGCGTGCGCTCACCGCCGCCGCGTTGGTCGGTCTCGGGCTCGGTGCGCTCGAGATCGGCGTGCGGTACGTGACCGAGCGCGAGCAGTTCGGCGTGCCCATCGGCTCGTTCCAGAGCCTGCAGCACACGCTCGCCGACGTGAGCGTCGCGCTCGACGGCGCGCAGCTCCTCGCCCGCAAGGCGGCGTGGGCGCACGACTGCGACCGCGAGGATGCCCCCGAGCTCGGCGCGATGGCCTTCCTGTTCGCCGCGGAGCAGGCCCAGCGCGCGTCCGACCGCGCCCTGCACTTCCACGGTGGCTACGGGTTCATGGAGGAGTACGACATCCAGCTCTTCTACCGACGGGCCAAGGGGTGGGCGAACGTGCTTGACGAGCCGGCGCGCGAGTACGCCCGCCTCGCCGATCTGCGCTACGGGCCGATCACGGCGGTGAGCTGACGGTGGACTTCGCCCCCTCGGCAACCGCCGAGCACTTCGGCGAGGAGGTGCGCGCGCTCCTGGCGCGCGTGTTCACCGACGAGCGCCGTCAACACGCCCACGACACCGGCACCATGCACGACTGGGAGCTGCACCGCGCGATGGCCGACGCCGGCTGGATCCGGCAGGCCCTCCCCGAGGCACTGGGCGGCGGCGGTCGTGGTCCCGAGGAGCTGGCGGTGCTGTTCCGCGAGCTCGAGCTGGCGGGCGCGCCCTACGACGGCATGAGCATCTGCACGATGGTGGCGTCGGTGCTCGCGCACGTGGGCAACGAGATGCAGCAGCGCGAGATCCTGCCCCAGCTCCTGAGCGGTGCGTCGCTGATCGCGCTCGGCTACTCCGAACCCGATGCCGGCTCCGACGTGGCCGCGGCCCGCACCCGCGCCGCGCGCGACGGTGACGGGTGGCGCATCGACGGACAGAAGATCTTCACCAGCCTGGCCGAGGAGTCCGACTGGGTGTTCCTCCTCACCCGCACCAACACCGACGTGCCGAAGCACCGCGGCCTCACGTTCTTCCTCGTGCCGACGTCGGCGGTGGGTTTCGAGCTGCAGCCGATCCGCACGTTGTCGGGCAAGCGCACGAACATGACGTTCTACGACGGCGTGCACGTCGACGACGAGTGGCGCGTCGGCGAGGTCGACGGCGGTTGGCAGGTGATGCTGGTCGCGCTCTCCTTCGAGCGTGGGGTGGCTGGAGGGGTGCGCGACGCCGAACGTCTTCTGGCCGTCGCGGAAGCGCACGCCCGCGACGCGGTCGGCGACGACGGCCGTCCGCTGCTCGACCAGACGTCGCGCCGCGACGCGCTGGCCCGCCTCGCCATCGACGCCGAGGTCGCCGACCTGCTGACTGCCCGGGCGGCGTGGGTGGCGGCGTCGGGCCGCCTACCCGGGATCGAGGGCGCGGCGAGCAAGCTCTTCGCCACCGAGGCGTTCCAGCGCTCGGTCAACCGGCTGATCGACGTGGCCGGGCCCGCCGGTGTGGTGCAGGCGCACGACGTCACCCAGCTGAGCGCGTTCTACGAGTACTGCTACCGGTTTGCCCCCGTGACCACGATCTACGGCGGAACCAGCGAGATCCAGCGCAACCTCGTCGCGCAGCGCGGGCTCGCTCTGCCGCGCGGCAGCTGAACGGCACGGTCGTGCGCGG
>DASUAS010000381.1:0-3007 GCA_035763625.1 Acidimicrobiia bacterium | reverse complement strand
CCAGGCCCGGGATGAGCACGTGCGCGCCGGGATCGAGCGGCGCGTCGTCGGTCATGGACCCGACACGGTAGCGCGGGCGACGAAGCCGGTAGCGTGCCCGGACGGTGGACGAGCAGGTTGTCGACGTCGGTGGCGTCCCGTTGCTCGTGCGTGCGCCCGACCCCGCGCTCGCGTGCCTCGTGACCGCCAACCTCGTCGGGTTCCCGGCGACCGACGCCCGCCCGGTCGTGTCGATGTCGGTCGTGACCGAGCGCGGGGCCGCGCCGGCTCGCCCCGCCGACGACGAGCTGCTCGGCATGCGGCTCTGGTTCGAGGACGACGGGATCGTGGCAACGTCACGCGGCCTCGTGATCCGGGCGGCCGGCGACGTGGCCGTCGCCCACCTTCCCGATGCCGACGACGGTGACCACCTCGAGGATCTCACGTCGTTGGCGCTGGTGTGGCTGCTCGCCCCGCACGCACGCTTCGTCCTGCACGGCGGCGCGCTCGCGCGCGACGACCGCGCGGTCCTCGTTCTCGGGCGCACCGGTTCCGGGAAGTCGACGCTGGCGGCTGCGGCCCTCGAGGGAGGCTGGCGGGTGCTGGCCGACGACCAGGTGGTGCTCGACGCATCGAGCACGCCGGTCGTCGTGCACGGCTTGCACCAGTCGCCCGCGATCCCCCGCGAGATCGGCGGCACCTACGCCGACGCCGGCGTCGCACTCGGCGATCCGCGCGACCGCGCCCAACTGTCACGTGACGTGCTCGCCACCGGCGGTGTCCCGGTCGCCGGCGTCGTGCTGGTCACCCACTCCCAGCTCGACGAGGGCGAGCTGGACCCGGCCACCGCGGCCAGCGTGTTCCCGCTCGCGGTGCAGTCCTTCCCCGGGAGCTCCGAGGCACGCCTGCGCGCCGCGTACTTCCCGGTGGCCGGGGCGCTGGCCCGACTCCCCGGGTTCACGCTGCGGCACGCCCGTACCGCGTCACGTCGGCGTGCCCGCGCCGTCGCGCACCTCGAATCGGTGTTCGCCGCCTTCAGCGATTCCCGGTGACAGCACCACCGCGGACATCGCGCCGGTGCTCGTCGACCGCGCGACGCGTCGCTTCGGTGGTGATCGCGAACGTCATCGCGACCGACACGTCGTCGCCGACGGTCACCCAGTGGAACGTGTACGCCGGCAACACCAGCGCATCGCCCGGCCCGAGCACGTACGTGTCGGCGTCGTCGGGGAACGCGTCGGCGTTGACCCGCTCCTCGTAGAAACCACGCGCGACCTGTCGCCGTTGCTCGTCCTCCTGGCGAAAGGCCCCGGCACCCACCAGCTTCGTGCCCGACACCTGCGCCAGGAGGTGGTGGTCGCGGTCGTAGTGCACGGGCACCGTCGCACCCGGCGCGGCGACGAACGCGATGAGGTCGTGCCCGATCGGCACCTCGCCGCGTGCACGGAGCGAGAGATCGAACGCGCGCACGTGGTGACGCATGAGCGCGCCGTACTCCGGCAGCGCCGCGAGGCGACGCATCATGACCCAGCAGCCGTTGGTGTCGAGCCCCCGCAGCACCTCGGACGTGGTGAGCGGCAGGCGCCGGGCGTGCCCTTCGGGCGACACCGTCGGCAGGTTGCCGAGGTGGTGCTGCACGTGAGCCGGATCCAGGCGGGTCGCCGCATCGGCCAGGGCGAACGGCGTCAGCAGCTCTTCACCCGCGAGCTCGTGCGCGACGACGTTGGGACGCCCGGTGTCGATCACACCGGTTCGACGAGATCAGCCGCGACGAGCTCGTCGAGGAACGCGTGCACGTCGCGCGCGATCGATTCGGCCGCCACCTCGGGATAGGCCTCGTGCACCAGCCGCACGAGCTCGTCCGGGTCGCCGTGATCGGCGAGCAGGTCCCACACCATGGTGCCGGTCTCGTTGAGGACGATCACCTCGGCGCCCGATGACGCCGCCAACATGGCGCGCCCGTCGGCCATCTCGCTGAGCACACCCTCTGCCCGCCGGAACGTCACGCCGTGCAGCCTACGGGGTGCAGCGCGCGAGGCTCTTCGACTGGTCGGCGCCGTCGGGTCAGTCGGCCCCGCGCGCGGTCTCCGGCAAGACCGGGCTCAGTGAGCTCGACGGACTCGAGTCGCTCGCCGAGCATCGACTTCACCGGGAAGCGGTGCAGCGCCGCCACCGACCCCAGCAGTTCAGTCACGCAGTGCTCCTCGGAATCGCCCGCTGATCAACCGTGGTTGGATCAGGTCGTGAGTGCTGCGAGGTTGCTGAGTGCCGCGTCGGTGTTGTTCACCAGCGAGGTGAATGCGGCCTCGACTTCCGGCTCGTCGAGGCGAGCGGCTGCGCCGCGGGCGGGGTTGAGGCGGCATCGATCGGTCCACGATCCGACGTCGGGCGCGGCGCCGCGCGCAAGCAGTCCGCTCATCCCCGCGTACGCGAGGTGGAGGATGTCGGAGACGTTGCCGGTGAAGGTGACAGGAGGGCAGAGCTCGTTCTTGTGATCGTCGTCTCGGTCGGTTGTCTCGACCGCGGCGATGGTTGCCGCACTCCAGGGCGCGATGCCGATCGTGACGTACTGCATGGTGATGCGACTGCCGTCGAAGACGGGACGGGCCTCGGCGCTGCTCAAGCCGGCGGCGGTGCAGTCGACGAAGACGTGCTTCGAGTCACTTGGGAGGTCGGCGTCGTCGAACGCGATCACGCGAGATCCGATCCGGCGGACGGAACCGAGCCGGACGACGTCGTCGATCTGGCGGAGCGAATCGAGCTCGAGCTGGCTGAGCGTCGCGCCGCGGAACGTCTTCGGCTGCACGCTCGGATCGAGGCGGACGATCGCGCCGTCCGCCTCGAGGCCGTCGGTGAAGTCCCGCGGCTCCCCGCAGGCGGCGGCGCGTTCGACGAATCGTGCTTGAAGCCGCATGTACGAAGCGACGAGCTCGAGTGGTTGCATGTATGCGCGATCGAAGAACCATCCGTCGCGCGGGCGTACCCAGCGGATCTCGTTCGCGTCGACACCGGCGTCGAGCAGCCAGTT
>DASUAS010000380.1:0-20616 GCA_035763625.1 Acidimicrobiia bacterium | reverse complement strand
GGTGCTCCCCGCGGTCACCGGTGCGGTCAACTGGGCGCGTGGCCGGTTCATGAAAGACGGCTGACCGGCTCCCACCACCACGCGAGGCCCACGAGCCCCGGGCCCGCGTGCACCACCATCACCGAGCCGAACCCGCTCGTGAACGATTCGACCGGATCGACGTCGCGGAGACGTTCGAGCAGCGCCGCGGCGGCGGCGGGCGCGAGCGCGTGCAGCGCGACGACGTGCGCGCGATGCCCGGGCCGGGCGTCGCGACGGAAACGCGCCACCATCCGGTCGTAGGCGGCGGTGACGCCCCGCGCCGGGCGGAGGCGGTGGACGCTGCCGGTGCGGAACTCGAACAAGGGGCTGAGCCCGAGCGTGCGCCCGGCCCAGCCCGCGATGCCGGGGACGCGGCCGCTGCGCACCAGGTGCTCGAGGTCGGGCACGGTGGCGACCAGGCGGACCCGACCCGCCACGTCCTCGGCAACGCGCGCGCACTCGTCGAGGGACGAGCCGTCCCGCGCCGCGCGCGCCGCGGCCAGGACCACGAGCGCCTGCGCGCCGGCGGCGGTCATCGAGTCGACCACGCACACGTGCGCGCCGACGTCGCGCGCGGCGACGACCGCCGCATCGTGCGAGGCGCTCATGGCCGCCGCGATCGTGAGGACGAGCACGTCGGACGCGCCGCGACCGAGCGCGTCGGTGATCGCCTCCTCGAAGGCGCCGGGGGTGGGAGCCGACGTCGTGACCTGTCGGTCGCCCAGGAGCTCGCCGAGTGCCTGGTCGCCTTCGCGCACCGCGACGCCGTCGATCACCAGCCACATCGGAACGACCGTGATGTCCCATTCCGACGCCAGGTCGGAAGGGATCGCGGCCGCGCTGTCGGTGACGACCGCGACCGTCACCGGTCCTCGTCCCGTACGCGGACAAGGGCTGCACTGGCGAACACCACGACACCCGCGCACAACAGGACGACGCGCGCCGGCTGGAGCGTCCCCACCACCGGCCAATCGACGTCGGACAGCAGATCGCCGGCGATGCCCGCGCCAACGGCCGCCACCGCGAGCCCGATGCGCAGTACGACATGGAACGCGGTGAACGCGAGCAGCCGCTGGCGCCCGTCGACCGCGGATTGGATCGCCCCCATCCCCGCGGCCAGCGAGAACGCGGCCGCGGCGCCGAACGCCACCGCGCCGATCAGCGCGACCCACAGCGCCGGGGCGAGGCTGAAGACGGCGATGACCACGCCGATCGTCAACACGCCGGCGCGCGTCCGAGCCAGCAGCCGTGCCGACGGCAGACGCTGGAGGAACATCACCCCGATGACAGCCCCGATTCCGAAGAGCGCGATGAGAACACCGAACTCGGCGTCGGTGGCACCGAGCACCTCGCGCACGAACACGATCCCGAGGGAGAAGAGGGCACCCAATCCCATCGACACCGCGATCGCGGCCGGGATGACGGCCGCGACGAGCGGGATGGAGAACGCGTCGCGGAACCTCAAGTCGGCGGGGTGCTCGTCGTCGACTCCCGATGATGACGGACCGAGCTGCGTCAGCGACGCGATGCACGCGAACGAGACCATGAACGTGGCCGCGTCGATGAAGAAGACCAGCGCGTACGGTCGATCGGCGATGTGCACTGGCAGCGCGGCGACGGCGGCGAACAAGGCCGCGCCGAGCGGGATGCTCCCGTAGGACGTCCCGAGGATCAGGCCGTTGGCCAGCGCGAGGTCGTCGTCACCACCGACGAGGTCGGGGATCGAGGAGTCGCGCGCGGGGAGGAACACGATGCTCGCCACCTCGACCATGAAGCCCCAGAGGTAGATCCACCACAACGCGCGCACGAACGGGATCGCGAACACCATCGCGGCGCGCGTGACATCCATGGTCATCATCGTGCGACGACGGTCCCAGCGCCCGGCCGCCTTGGCCGCGAGCGGCCCTCCGATGGCGGCCGGGAGGAGGCGCAGCGTGAGGATGCCGCCGACCGCGGTCGGGGAGTCCGTGAGCTCGAGCGCGAGCGCCATGAGCGCGACAGTGCCCATCCAGTCACCCAACGCCGACACGCCTTGGCCGATCAGGAGGTCGCGAACACCAGGCCGGCGGACGAGGGAGACGAAGCTCATGACGCTCCTCGACTACCCGGCGACGGGTCCCGGTCGAACACGAGGCGGTGGAGGTACACACCGCGGACTCGCCCACCGTCGACGGGCGTCGGCCGCGCGTTCCCGAGCACGCGCTTGAGCAGCATCGGCGCCACGATGCAGACACCGACGATCGCGCCGTCCCGACCGTCGGTCACCGCGAGCAGCGGCACGAGCGCGAGCTCCGCGACGAACCCTCCCAGTCCGGTCTGTCCGGCCGCGCGACCGACGACCAAGCCGCCCAGGAGGAGGACGGCGCCGGGCCAGGCGGTCACGAGGAGCGCACCGAGGGCGGGCGCGATGCCGCGGCCGCCCGCACCCCTGAGGAACGGCGACCAGTCGTGCCCGACGACGGCCGCGCCTCCTGCGACGGCGACGAGCAGTGGGCGGTCACCGCCGGCGAGCAGGGGTCCCAGCGCTCCCTTCCCGATGTCGAGGATCCCTGCGGCGGCGAGGGGGAGGAACCCGGCGACGCGGTAGAGCGACGTACCCGAGACGGTGCCCGATCCCACCGCCCGCAGGTCGACCCCCCGGGACGCGCGCGCAAAGAGGTTCGAGGTCGGCACTGAACCGACGACGAACGACAGCAGTACGATCGCTGCCGCGCCCACGAGGGGATTCTTGCTCACCGAGCCCCGTGACGGCCCGCTCTCGAGCCTCAACCCAGGAGATGCCACATGGAAGCCGTCATCGTCGCCACCGCCCGCACGCCCATCGGCCGGGCCAACAAGGGTTCGCTCGTCGACCTCCGTCCCGACGACCTCGGGGCCACGGTCGTGCAGGCGCTGCTCGAGAAGGCGCCCGCGGTCGACCCGGCGCAGGTCGAGGACGTGATCTGGGGGTGTGCGCAGCCAGCCGGCGAGGCGGGGTACAACGTCGCCCGCGTCACCGCCCTGCTCGCCGGACTCGAGGGCGTGCCGGGGGTCACGGTGAACCGGTACTGCTCGTCGTCGTTGCAGACCATCCGCATGGCCGGGCATGCGATCAAGGCCGGCGAGGGCGACATCTTCGTCGCCGGCGGCGTCGAGACCGTGAGCCGGTTCCGCTCCGGCATGTCCGACGGCGGTCAGGGGACGCACAACCCCAAGTTCGCCGACGCCGAGGCGCGTACCGAGGCGCGCGCCCAAGGCGGCGAGACGTCGTGGGAGCCGCTCTCGGGCCTGCCCGACATCTACATCGCGATGGGCCAGACGGCCGAGAACGTCGCCGAGTACGCCAAGGTGACGCGCGAGGAGATGGACGAGTTCGCGGCGCGCTCGCAGCAGCGTGCCGTCGAGTCGCAGGAGAACGGCTTCTTCGAGCGTGAGATCACGCCGGTCACGACGCCCGACGGCACCGTGGTGGCCAGGGACGACGGTCCCCGCCCCGGCACGACGATCGAGGGGCTGGCCGCACTGAAGCCCGTGTTCCGTCCCGACGGCACCGTGACCGCCGGCAACGCGTGCCCGCTCAACGACGGCGCCGCCGCGGTGCTGGTGATGAGCGAGGCCAAGGCCGAGGAGCTGGGCGTCACGCCGCTCGCACGGATCGTGGCCAGCGGCGTCTCCGCGCTCGATCCCGAGATCATGGGGCTGGGCCCGATCGACGCGTGCCGTCAGGCGCTGGGCCGGGCGGGGATGACGATCGACGACATCGACCTGGTCGAGATCAACGAGGCGTTCGCGGCGCAGGTGGTGCCGTCGGCCCGCGAGCTCGGCATCCCGTGGGAGAAGCTCAACGTCCACGGCGGCGCGATCGCGCTCGGCCACCCCTTCGGCATGACCGGCGCCCGCATCATGACCACGCTCCTCAACGGCCTCGAGGACGCCGGCGCCCGCTACGGCATGGAGAGCATGTGCGTCGGCGGCGGCCAGGGCATGGCCATGATCGTCGAACGCCTCTCGTAGCTCCGCAGGCCCGCGCGGACTTCGTTCTCAACTCAAACTCGCGCGTTTCTCCCCACTGGCGGTGAGTTGCGCGCAACTTTGGCGGCGACGCGACGGAACGTTCCGACGGGATCCGCGTCGAGCATCGTCTTGGTGACACGGAAGACGGTCCAACCGTCGGCGACGAGGTCGTTCTGACGCGCTCGGTCGTCGTCGAACACGCGTCGTGTCGAGTGCGGCACGAAGCCGTCGAACTCCACGGCGACCTTCGCCTCCGGCCACGCCAGATCGAGGGAGCGCACGCGCCCGCCGGCGCGGACCCGGTGGTTGATCTTTGGGTCGGGTAGGCCGAGCTCCCGCACGATGCGCACCACCTTCGCCTCCCAGAGGTTGGCGGCGCGGGCGAGGTCGGGATGGCGCTGTTCGAGGAGGTCGAGCACCGCCGCGCATCCAGAACGACGCGGGGCCCAGAGCTCGCGCGCACGCCTTTCGAGCCGATCCACCCGTACCAGACGCTCGACGATGGCGGTGTCGAGCACGTCTTCGAACACTGGACGTGGCAGCAGACCCCCGAGATCGATCAGCGTTCGGATCGGGCTCGTGCTCGGGATCCCGTCGACCGTCGTGCAATCGCACGCCGGGAGCTCCGCGGTGGTACGGACCACTGCGGTGACGGGCAGTCGGGGCCGTCGCGGCGCGACGACTTCGGGCACGGCCGGAGGCACGAGAAGCTCGAAGAGCGCCCCTGCGGAGCGGCCGGTGGCCCTGCCAGCCGTGACGAGCGTCGTGGCCATCGTCATCTGTCGCCAGTCGGCCGGTCGGGCCGCCGCCGCTCGGTAGCCGCGCGGAACCACCTCTTCCCAGACTCCCCGTTCGAGCCGTCGAGCGATCGTCGAACGCGCGTATCCCAGCGCCACGATCTGCTCGAGGATGAACACACCGTGTTGTCGGCGCGCCAACGCGCGCAGCTGTCGATCGGGCCGCACCGGTCCTCCCCGGGTCGTCGAAACGATCGGGGAAGTGACAGCAGCATCGCGCGGGGGTGTGACGGTGACGCCCGAACCGTCGCGCTTTTCACCGCTGGTGGCGAAAAGCGCGACGCTTCGGCCGCGTTCTCAGGTCACTCGAACGCCGGGTTGAGGCACTGGACCACCTCGGCCGGCGGCACGTCGAACATCTTCAGGTAGCTGGGCAGGTTCCCCTGCACGGTCGCCTTGCTGTAGAGCACCTGCACGACGGCGTCGTCGCCCGCGCCCTCGATCGGGTAGGTGCCGACCAACTGCACTCCGGTGATCTCGAGGTGGAGGCTGGCGATCTGGGGCTTGATCGACTGCAGGATCTCCTTCGCCTCCTGGCGAGCTTCCTGCGGCGTCGTGCGCTGCTTGGGCAGGGTGGTCGACGTCGTGCTCCCCGGCACCGTGGTGGTGGTCGACGTCGTGGTGCTCGTCGGGCTCGTGGTGCTCGGAGGGGCGGTCGGCGGTGCGGTGCACGTGGGCGTGCCGGTGGGGTGCTCCCCCACTTGGCCGTTGTTGATCGCCCAGGTGACGAGCAGGTCCGTGTTCGGTGTGTAGCTCACCACGATGCGCTCGTCGTTGGGCACGCCCCGGTTGCTGTCGCCGATCTTCTGGAGCGCCTTGGCCTGCACCTTGGCCGCCGCCTCCTGAGGAGTGGTGGTCGGGGTGACGGGCTTGGTCGTCGGGGCGATGGTCGAGGTGGGCGGGGCCTGCGTGGTGGGCGGTGACGTCGGCGGCGTCGTGGTGGGCGGCGACGTGGGCGGGACAGTGGGTGGTGACGTCGGCGGCGCGGTGGGCGGGACCGTCGGCGGGGGGATCACCGTGATCGTGGGTGGCGGCGCGGTCGTGGTGGTGGCCCGCGGATGCGTGGTCGTGGTGGTGGCCGGCGCACGTGTGGTCGTGGTGGGGGCGATCGTGGTGGACGGCGGCTGCGTGGGCACCGCCACGTTGTCGTTCGAGGAACCGCCGTCGCGCAGCGCGAGGAACGCGATGCCGCCGATGATCCAGAGCGCGAGCACCGCGCCGGCGACGATCCGCGCCGCGGTGACGTACTGCATGCCGGTGCGCTCGCCGCGCGACCGCCGGATGAGGTCGGCGGCGCGCGCCGCGAGCACGAAGGCGATGATCGTGCCGATGACGGGAAGGACGATGCTGACGATCGCCCACACGAGGGCGGCGATCGCGAAGGGCTCGATGCGCGCGTTCCCCCATCCACCCGGACCTCCCGAGCCACCGGCGCCCGTGGGCTCGGGCTCGGGACCGACGGGTACCGCGCTGGTGTCGTCGGGGTTCCAGCCGTTGGGATCCTGGGGCGGCTCCGAACCGGACATCCGGGGAACACTATCGACGCCCGGAGGCGAATTGGTGTCCCATCGGTAGGCTGCGCGCCATGCCAATGGCGACGATGCCCATCACCGGTGACCCCGCGGCCGACGACCTGCTCGTCAGCGATCCGCTCGCGCTCGTGATCGGGATGCTGCTCGACCAGCAGGTCCCGATGGAGTGGGCGTTCCGCGGGCCGTCGACGTTGCGCGACCGTCTCGGTCGTCTCGATTGCGCGGCGATCGCGGCGATGCCGGTCGACGACCTCGAAGCGGTGTTCAAGGAGAAGCCTGCACTCCACCGCTATCCCGGGTCGATGGCCAAGCGCACCCACGCGCTGTGCGAGCACGTGGTGGCGGAGTACGACGGCGATGCCAGCCGGATCTGGACGACCACGAAGGACCCGCAGGTGCTCTTCGAGCGCATCCGCGCGCTTCCCGGCTACGGGGACGAGAAAGCCAAGATCTTCCTCGCCATCCTCGGCAAGCGCCTGCACGTCGCGCCGAAGGGATGGGAGGAGTACGCGGGGCCGTTCGCCGACGAAAAGCCGCGGTCGGTGGCCGACATCGACTCCCCCGAGAACCTGCAGCGCGTCCGCGCGTGGAAGCAGGCGCAGAAGGCGGCCAAGAAGTCGAAGTCGGAGTAGCTCAGGCGGCGTCGTCGGTCGTGACCGGCGTCGCGCCGCGGGCGAAGAACTCGACGACGCCCACGAGGATCAAGGCGATCACCGCGATGAAGATCAGGACGGTGATCCCGGGGCGGTCCCACAGCACCAGGGCGAGCACCGCGACTCCGGCGATGGCGAGCTCGAGCGCCCGCTTGTGCGCGCCCACGAACTCCTCGAAGGCGTTGGGCTGGTAGCCGAGGTCACCCGCCTTGTCGCGAGCGCCGGAGATGCCCCGTGACGCGAACCTGCGTGTCGCCTTGGCCGGCGCCGACGGCCCCGCGAAGTAGGCGACGAACGCGATGATCACGCCCAGCACGCCGAGGGTGATCACGCCGTAGCGCAGGTTGCGCACGAGGATGTCGAACACGGCCGCGGCGGTGCCCTCCGTGACCTTCGGAGTTGTGGCTGCGTCGAGGTAGAGCGAGCGGGCGATCGCGAGGAGCGCGAGGGTGAGCACGCACGCGGCGACCAGCACCAGCGCGGCGCGGATCGTCGCCCGGCGCCGTCGCGGCACGACGAGCGCCGAGCCGACGAGCGCGAGGACACCGAGCACGGGCAGCACCCAGGCGAGGGTGTCGAGGATGCCCACGTAGCTGCGGGCTTCGGCGAGGCCCTCGGTGTTGATGATGGCGATGGTGCGCGACACCGGTGGCACGTCGACGCCCTCGAGGAAGGTGAGGCCCGCGTCGACGAGCTTCGTCTGCACCTGCTTCACGACCCTGCTCAGGTCGAGCGTGACCTGACCGTCCTTGATCGACACCGAGCCGGGCGCCTTGCTCGGGTCGTCGGTGAGCAGAGCCACGAGCTGGTTGTGGGCGCGCCGGTTGATGGCGTCCCACAGGTTCTGGAACTGGTCGGAGGCGAGGAGCTTCTCGGCGACGTCGGTGGCGTAGGTGCGCATGCCGTTGGCGATCGGTTCGCCGAGGAACTTCGCCCGCTTCGGGAGCGCGTCCTCGATCTGCGCCGGGACGTCGACGTTGTTGAACAGCCCGTTCACGACGGCCGTGGCCACGGTCTGTTGGATGTCGGTGTTGTCGGCCAGGGGCGACACCGTCTCGACGTAGCGGTCGGTGTTCGTGAGCTGGTTGTGGGTCCAGATCGCGATCGCCGACAGGGGCACCAGGATGAACCCGATGACCAGCAGCACGACCGACGTGATGCGCTGCCAGCGCTTGCCTGTGCCGGGGATCGTCGTGGTGGTCGGCGCCGGCTCGGCGGCCGCAGTGGGCGTGGCGTCGGCGGGCGTGGCGTCGGTGGACTCGGGTCCGCGGTCGTCGTTCATGCCGCCAACTCCTTGCCGAGGCGACGGTACTCGAAGCTGGCCACGAGGTCGGCCACGCCCTTGAAGATCGACCAGATGCCGATGATCGACACGAGGAGCAGCACCGAGCGGTCGGGGTTGCCGATCGCCCACGCGCCGAGGGCGATGCCGACGATCCCGGCGACGAGCGGCATCCACCACCCTCGCACGTGCGTGTGCGACAACGCGATGACGACGTCGAAGATCCCCCGCACCAGCAGGTACCAGGCGACGAAGACCGAGATCACCACCAGCGTGGGTCCGGGCCACACGATGGCGGCGATGCCGGCGAGCAGCGCCAGCGTGCCGCCGATGATCGCGAGCCAGCGCCACCCGCCCTCGAGCACGAACGCGAGCGCGAGCTGGGTGATCCCGCCGAGCCAGAACGCGATCGCGATCAGGATCACGCACGCGGTGATCGACGCCGGGCGCAACGACAGCACGATGAACCCGAGGAGCAGCCAGAGGATCCCCGCCACCAGCCACAGCCACCAGGTGCGCGAGTACGCGTCGGCGACGGCCCGCTCCTCCTCGGGCGTCAAGGCGATGCGCATGCTCATGCCGGCGTTCTCCCTCGTTCCGCTGGCCCTCGCGATCGCGCATTATTGCCGAAACGTGCCCCGGTGCCCGCGATGGTCGCGGCGATACCCTCGGGCACCTGGACGCCGACACCGCTTCCACGTACTTCCCGCACGGGCGCTACCGGCGGCGCGTCCGGCTCGTCGCGCGCGACGCCCACACCGTGCTCGGCGGACTCGAGGACGACCAGCACTACTTCACCGTGCACGTCGACCACGACGGGGAGCGCGTCACCGCGATCACGAGCCGATCGGTGCGCGCGCCGTGGACGACCTGCCCCGCCGCCGGCGCGCAGCTCCAGGCCCTGGTCGGCGCACCCCTCTCCGACCGCTGCCTCGACGTCGCCGGTCGCACGCACTCCGAGCAGCACTGCACCCATCAGCTCGACGTCGCGGTGCTCGCGGTCGCGCACGCCGCGCGCGTCACGGCGGGCCGCTCCGCGCGGCGTCAGTACGACGCGGTGGTGCCCTTCGGGCTGCTCGACGGCCAACTCCACACGGTGACCCTCGATCGCGACGGCACCCGGGTCCTCACCTGGGACCTCGAGGGCACGCGCATCGTCGGGCCGACGCCGTGGTCGGAGGCGAACGGCGGCTTCGCCCGCTGGGCGAACACGAAGTTCGACGCCGACACCGCGGAGGCGGCGGTCGTCCTCAAGCGCGCCATCAGCATCGGCATGAGCCGCGGGATCGATCTCGACAGCTACCCCACGCTGGCCGACATGCCCGGCCTCAGCCCGGTGTGCTGGTCGATGCAACCCGAGCACGCGCCGGTCGCCTTCCGCAACCGCGGGCTCATCCGCGACTACGACACGCACCCCGAGGCGATGCTCGCGGAAGGCCCCTCCTGAGCCGCCTCTCCACCCTCGCTCGCTCCCGCGTCGCTCCGCAGTCAGAAGAAGCTGATGATCTCGGCGCCGAACGCCTCGAGCGTGGACGTGGGAGCGAAGTCGGCGAACCACACGTAGAAGCGCTCGACGCCGCGCTCTTGCATCGCGTGGAAGTGGTCGAGCAGCTCGGTGCGCTCCCCGACCACCAGGTTCGAGTGGTGGCCGAAGCGTCGCCGCGCCGGTTCCTCGACGGTGGCGCGGTCGGCGCCCTGCGGGACGAACGCGTACATGTGCTGCACCGAGACGCGCGCGTCCCCGGCCCGGTCGCGCATCTCGTCGAGGCGACCGAGCTGGTGGATGGGCACGTTCCACCAGTCGGCGTGCTCCGCGACCAGCTCCATGGTGCGCGGGCCGGTGCCACCGATGACGATCGGGATCTTCGTCAACGGCGTCGGCACCTGGCGCGCCGCGACCAGTTGGAACCACTCTCCTTCGTAGTCGACGGCTTCACCCGTCCAGAGCGACCGCACGATCTCGAGCGTCTCCTTCAGCCGGCCGACGCGCTCGCGCGCCGCGATCGGGCGCACGCCGTAGGTCGTGAACTCCTCGACGACGGAACCCCATCCGATGCCGAGCTCGAACCGTCCACCTGACGCGTGGTCGAGCGTGACCGCCTCGCGCGCGAGCACCGCGGGGTGCCGGAACGCGTCGCAGAGCACCAGTTGGCTCTGCACCAGCCGCTCGGTGTGCGCGAGCAGCCACGCGTTGGTGGTGAGCGCCTCGTACATGTCGTGCTGCTCGGCGAGCGGCGGGGCGAGGTGGTCCATGCCCGCCATGCCGGTGAACCCGGCCGCCTCGGCGGCGCGCGCCTTGTCGACCATCGCGTCCATGCTCAGCCGCATCTGCGGCAGGTAGAGGTGGAACTCAGGCGCGCTCACGAGTGAGCCTGTGACAGCTCGACCGCGCGTGCCTTCGCCCAGCGATAGTCGGGCTTGCCCGCGGGGGTGCGTTGGACGGCGTCGAGCACGTGGATCTCCTTCGGGACCTTGTAACCCGCGACGAGTGTGCGGGCGTGAGCGGCGAGGTCGTCGGTGTCGGGTTCGGAGTCGTCGCGCCACACGACGAGCGCGGCGACGTGCTCGCCGAAGCGCGGGTCGGGCACGCCGACGACCACTGCGTCGAAGACGCCGGGATGCGTCTTCAGCGTGGCCTCGACCTCCTCCGGGAACACCTTCTCGCCGCCGGTGTTCACGACCTGACTGCCGCGACCGAAGATCGTGATCGCGCCGTCGGCCTCGATGGTGGCGAGGTCGCCGGGCAGCACCCAGCGCGTGCCGTCGGCGTCGACGACGAACGTCGCCGCCGTCTTCTCTTCGTCCTTGTGGTACCCGAGCGGGATGGTGCCGGTGCGGGCCAGCCGCCCCAGGACGCCCGACCCCGGTTCCACCGGCCGGAGGTCGTCGTCGAGCACCGTGGTGGTGGGACCCACCACGAACCGCGGCGTGCCGCCCTGGCCGGTGCCGTTGAAGCCGGTCTCCGACGCGCCGAAGCCGTCGGAGATGCGCACGTGCGGCAGGTGCTCCTCGATCTGCGCGCGCACGCCCGCCGACAACATCGCTCCGCCGTTGGCGAACACGTAGATGCCCGACACGTCGTAGCGGTCCGGATCGGCGGCGTAGGCCTCGACCAGCGGGCGGGCCATGGCGTCGCCGATGACCGAGATGCTGACGGTGCGCTCCGCGGCGGCGATGCGCAGGATGGCGTCGGGATCGAAGCCACGTCCCGTCCAGAGCACGACGGTCCCCGCGGTGGTGAGCAGCGACCACAGGGCCCACTGCGCACCACCGTGCATCAAAGGCGCGACCGCGAAGGTGGTGACCCCGGGCCGCTCCGCGTACTTGGCGAGCTCTTCGGGCGACGAGAGCACCTCGTCGCCGCGCGCGCCGCTCATCGCGGCCAGGAAGATGTCCTCGCCGCGCCACTTCACGCCCTTCGGCATACCGGTCGTGCCACCCGTGTAGAGCACGTAGAGGTCGTCGCTGCTGCGCGCCCCGAAGCCCTTGCGCGTCGGAGAGCCGGCGGCGAGGGCGTCTTCGTAGCCGACGACGTCCAACCCGAACGCGTCATCTCCGCCGAGCCCGTCGTCGGGGTCGGTGCCGTCTTCCAGCACCACCAGACGTCGAGCGTCGCGAGGTCGGGCGCGATCGCGGCGACGATGGGCGAGAACTCCCGCTCGAAGATCAGGCCGCGCAGGTCGGCGTCGTCCAAGAGATACCGGAGCTCCGCCTCCACGTAGCGGTAGTTGATGTTGATCGGGACGGCGCGCGCCTTGTAACAGGCGATCATCGACTCGACCCACTCGGCCCGGTTCCACGAGTAGATGCCCACCCAGTCACCGGGGCGGATGCCGCGGTCGATCAGGTGGTGGGCGAGTCGGTTGGCGCGGGCGTCGAGCTCGGCGTAGGTGCGGCGCTCCTCACCGGCGACGAGCGCGGTGCGATCGGGTGCAGCGTCGGCCACGACCTCGTACAGGTCGGCGAGGTTGAACGTGCGCGCGGGCGCCGCAGGCGTCATGGCGGCACAAGGTAGACGCCGCCGCGCTCACGGCACCGAGCCGCTCAGGACGGTTCGCCGGCGGGCTGCCCGGCGTCGATGTCGCGCGACTCCTGGTAGCCGAGCTGGCCGTCACCCGCGCACGCTCCTCCGTCGCGGCCCGACCGCGGCGAGAGCACGAACGCCACGTGGTCGCCGGCGTCGAAGCGGTCGAGGATCGTCCCGGCGAACCAGTCGCAGTCCTGGATCACCGGCACGCCGTCGGGACCCGGACGCCAGGGCCACTCGTCCAGCTTGTGCGGGTCGTCCTTCTCGCTCGTACTCCCGAAGTGCTCAGCGAGGTCGTGCTGATCCGCGCGCACGCGGTGCACGACGAGCAGCTCGGATCGACCGGCGAGCTCGAACGTGTGGTTGTTCTTCGAGAGGAACACCGCGAAGTGCGGCGGGTCGATGCTGCACTGCGTCGTGAACCCCACCAGGCACGCGTCGGCATCGTCGCCCACGCCCGCGCTCACCACGAACATGGGGTACTCGAGGTCGTCGATGATGCACTCGAATGCCGTCCGCGACGTGCCCACGGGCGGTCGGCTACCCGCCGTCACGCGCTCGTAAACGGATCAGGCGAGCTCCACCAGCGCCAGCATGTCGTCGTCGAAGTAGTCGAGCGTGGCGTCGGGCATCAGCAACGAGCGGTCGGGCGCGAGCGATCGGACGAACTCGGTGTCGTGGCTGACGACCACCATCGTGCCCGGCCACGCCGCCAACGCCTGACCGGTGGCGACACGCGACACGGGGTCGAGGTTGTTGGTGGGCTCGTCGAGCAGGAGGACGTTGTGACGACCGGCGACGAGCTGCGCCAGCGCGAGCTTGGTCTTCTCGCCACCCGAGAGCGTTCCCGCGTCCTGGAACACCTTGTCGCCCGAGAGACCGAACATGCCGACCAGGTTGCGGAGCGCGCCGTCACCCGCGGTCGACGACTCGCGCATGTGCTCGAGCAGCGATCGACCCTCGACGATCCCCTCGTGCTCCTGCGCGTAGTACCCCACCGACACGTGGGTACCGAGCTCGACTTCGCCCAGGTCGGGGGCGATCACGTCGGCCAGCACCTTGAGCAGCGTGGTCTTCCCCGCTCCGTTCAGCCCCATGACGAGCAGACGCTCGCCCCGACCGACGTCGAAGTTGACGTCGGCGAACACGTCGAGCGCCCCGTACGACTTGTAGAGCTCCGTGGCGGTGAGCACGGTGCGGCCCGCCGAGGGTGGTTCCGGGAAGCGGACCGCGAGCGCGCGTCGCTTGGCGGTGTTCTGCACGCGCGCGGCCTCGAGCTTGGCGCGCCGCCCGTCGAGGTTCTTCGCGACCCGCGCGCGCTTCGCAGTCTGGCCGCGCATGGCGCCCGCCTGAGCCTTGAGGCGGGCGATCTCGCGCGTCTGGCGCTCCGCGAGCTTCGCGGTGCGTTCCTGGTCGCCCTCGCGCGCGGCCAGGTACTGGGAGTAGGTGCCCTTGTACTCGACGAGCGTGCCGGTGCCCTCCTCCGATTCGCGGTCGATGTGGACCACACGCGTGATCGCTTCGTCGAGGAGGTCGAGGTCGTGGCTGACGACGAGCAGTGCGCCGCGGTACGACCGCAGGAACTTGAGCAGCCAGCTCCTCGCGTCGGCGTCGAGGTGGTTCGTCGGTTCGTCGAGGAGGAGCAGGTCGCTCCCGCCGAAGAGGATGCGCACGAGCTCGGCGCGCCGCCGCTCGCCCCCCGACAGCGCACCGACGTGCAGGTCGAGACGGTCGTCTCGCAGCCCGACACCGGCAGCGAGCTTGCGCACCTCGGCTTCGGCCGCGTATCCACCGGCGGCCTCGAACGCGTCGTGCGCGGCGCTGAACCGTTCGATGTTCTCGGTCGACGGGTGCTCTTCCAACGCGATCCGCAGCTTCTCGGTGCGGGCGAGCAGTTCGTCGAGCCCGCGTCCCGACAGGACGTGGGCGAGGACCGTGGTGTCGTCGGGCACGGCGTCGCTGCGAGGGTCTTGCGACAGGTAGCCGGTGAGCTCGGCCCGTTCCACGAGCCCGGCCCGCGGGCGGTCGGCGCCACCGAGGACTCGCAGCAGCGTGGTCTTCCCCGCGCCGTTGCGGCCGACGAGTCCCACCTTCTCACCCGGGCGCACCTGGAACGTCACCCCGTCGACGATCCGCTTCCCGCCGACCTCGACCACCAGGCCACGAACGGTCAACACGGGAACGACTCCAAGAAGTAGCGAGGGGGAAGTGCGAGCGGGTCGACCATTGTCGCGCGCGGCGGCTGGCCAACCGGTACGGGAATCTGCCACGCTTGGCCACCCATGAGCGTGGCGGATCTGCTCTCCGACATCCTCGGCGACGAAGTCCCTGTGGCGTTTCGCGCCTACGACGGCTCGTCCTACGGTCCGAGTGACGCGCGCACCACGATCGTGGTCCGCTCGCCGGACGCGCTGCGCCGCATCGTCACCGCCCCTGACGAGCTCGGGTTCGGACGGGCCTATGTGGCCGGAGAGCTCGAGGTCGACGGCGACATCTTCGACGTGATGGCGGTGGCCAACTACATCGAGGAGCTGCGCCTCGGTCCCCGCCAGATCACCGCCGCGGCCAAGCTCGTCGGCTGGAAGGGGATCAAGCCGCTGCCGCCACCCCCCGAAGAGGCGCGCCTCCACGGTCGTCGCCACTCGCGTGAGCGCGACGCGGCGGCGATCGCGCACCACTACGACGTGTCCAACGCGTTCTACCGGATGGTTCTCGGGCCGTCACTCACGTACTCGTGCGCGGTGTGGCACGACGACACCACCACGCTCGAGGACGCCCAGGCGAACAAGCACGAGCTCATCTGCCAGAAGCTCGCGCTCGAGCCCGGCATGCGCCTCCTCGACGTCGGGTGCGGCTGGGGCGGGATGCTCCTGCACGCGGCCGAGCACCACGGGGTGCGCGCGGTGGGAGTGACGCTGTCGCGACCGCAGGCGGAGCTGGCGCGCGAGCGCGCCGCCGAAAGCGGGCTCGGCGACCGGGTCGAAGTCCGCTTCGGCGACTTCCGCGACGTCGACGACGGTCCGTACGACGCGATCAGCTCGATCGGGATGTTCGAGCACGTCGGGCTCTCCGAGCTCGACGGCTACTTCAGGCGGTGCCGCGCGCTGCTCCGGCCCGAGGGGCGCCTGCTCAACCACGGCATCAGCCGTCCGCACCACGCCGGGAAGATGAACCGCCACTGGTGGGAGCCGTCGTTCCTGGAGCGCAGCTTCACCGGGCGCTACGTCTTCCCCGACGGCGAGCTCCACGAGATCGGCAACGTGGTCTCGGCGATCCAGCGCGCCGGGTTCGAGGCCCGCCACATGGAGAGCCTGCGCGAGCACTACGCGCTCACGCTGCGCTGCTGGGTGCGCAACCTCGAGGACAACTGGGACGCCGCGGTGGCCGAGGTCGGACTGGGACGAGCACGCGTGTGGCGCCTCTACATGGCGGCCGCCGCCGTCGGCTTCGAGCACGACGACAACCAGATCCACCAGGTGCTGGCCACCGCCACCACCGACGGCGCCAGCGGCATGCCGCTCCGCCCCGAGTTCACCTGAGTGCCGACGCGATTAATGTCCGCGCCTTAACGCATCTCCCGGAGGTCGCCTGGTGAAGTTCGCGCTGTTCTACGAGATCCCCGTCGCCCGGCCCTGGACGCCGGGCAAGGAGCACCAGGCCTACAAGGACACCCTCGAGCAGGCCGTGCTCGGCGACCAGATGGGGTTCCACGCGTTCTGGACCGTCGAGCACCACTTCCTCGAGGAGTACTCGCACTGCTCCAACCCCGAGGTGCTGTACGGCGCGGTCGCGGCCCGCACGAAGAACATGCGCATCGGGTACGGCGTGCGGTTGCTGCCGAAGCCCTACAACCACCCGATCCGCACCGCCGAGTCGGTGGCGGTGCTCGACCTGATCTCCGACGGCCGCGTCGACTTCGGCACCGGTCGTTCGTCGACGCGCGCCGAGCTCGAAGGGTTCGACGTGGAGCCCGACGAGACGCGCGCGATGTGGCGCGAGGCACTCGGCCACATCGTCGGCGCGTGGACCGAGGACGAATACCAGGCTCAGGGCGAGTACTGGCAGATGGGTGCACCGCGGCGCGTGCTCCCGAAGCCGCTGCAGCAGCCGCACCCGCCGATCTTCGGTGCGACCAGCAGCCTTCCCGGCCACGAGGAGATGGGCCAGCGCGGCATCGGGCTCTGCTCGTTCACCGTCGGCTTGCCGCCGGAGCAGCTGGCCGAGAACATCGCCATGTACCGCAAAGGTCTCGCCGCGTGCGAGCAGCCCGCGGGCAAGTTCCTCAACGACACCGCGGCCACGTTCACGATGGTGCTGTGCGCGCCCACCAACGAGGAGGCGACCGAGGTCGCGCGCGAGTCGTTCGAGTGGTACCCGAAGTACGGCGGCGGGCTGATCGCGTCGGTAGCGGAGTGGCAGGAAGAGCGCGGCATCACCGGCGGCAGGCTCGGCACGTACCAGTACACCGGGGAGGCCTTGAAGCACAAGCGTGAGGGCGCGATGGGCCAGCTCACCATCGACTACCTGCGCGACTCCGGCTCGGCGGTGATGGGCGACCCCGACGCGTGCATCGCGGCCGCCAAGCGCTACGAGGCGGTGGGCTGCGACCTGCTGCTCTGCCTGGTGAACCCGTACAAGATCCCCCACGAGAAGGTGATGCAGACCATCGAGCTCATGGGCAAGCACGTGCTGCCGGAGTTCAAGTGAGTGCGGCCGAGTGAAGGCGGCCAGGTGAGCGGGCGTCTCGACGGCAAGGTCGCGCTGATCACCGGCGCGGCATCCGGGCTCGGACTCGCGACCGCGGAGCGCTTCGCCAAGGAGGGCGCGGCCGTCGTCGGTGCCGACGTCACCGTGGTTGACGCCGGATCGGGAGCGGAGGTGCGTGCGCTCGACGTGCGCGACGAAGCCGCGGTGGCGGCGCTCGTCGACGCCACCGTCGCGGAGCATGGACACCTCGACGTGGTGGTGAACTACGCCGGCGTCGCGGGCGGCGGACCGGTGCACATGGTCGACGCCGACGAGTGGGATCGCGTCCTCGACGTCAACCTCAAGGGCACGTTCCTCGTGAACAAGCACGCGCTGCGCCCGATGCTCCAGCAGAGGTCGGGCAGCATCGTCAACATCGCCAGCGTCGAAGGACTGCAGGGCACCGAGGGCGGCAGCTCGTACAACGCGTCGAAGGCCGGAGTCGTCATGCTCACCAAGAACATGGCCATCGACTACGGACGCGCCGGCATCCGCGTCAACGCCATCTGTCCCGGCTTCATCGACACGCCGATGTTCCGGGCGGTGATGGGTAGCGATCACATGGCGCAGTTCCGCGACGAGTACCGCGACGACCACATGCTCGGCCGCTTCGGCCGTCCGGAGGAGATCGCGGCCGCCGCGCTCTTCCTGGCGTCGGACGACGCGTCGTTCGTCACCGGCGTGGCGCTGCCCGTCGACGGCGGGTACCTCGCTGGCACGCGGACCGGGCTGAGTGATCTCATGGGCATCGGATAGGCGGAGAAGGAGGCCTTCATGCCGCAGATGCGCTTCAACCACATGGAGCTGTCGTTCCCGAAGGGCACGCTCACGCAGCAGTTCCGCGACGAGGTCGACGCCTTCTACGCCGACGTCCTCGGGTGGCGGGCGATCGACACCGAGGTGATCGGTCAGCTCTGCCACCTGCTCCAGCCCGACGACGGCCAGTTCATCCTGCTGGCCGAGGGCAAGGACCCGATGTCGTCGCCCGGCTACGACCACCTGGGGCTGTTGATGGAGAGCCGCGAGGAGGTCGACGCGATCCTGGCCGAGAGCCAGCGGTTCCAGGAGAAGGACGACCGCATGCGCCTCAAGGTCTACGACGATCTGGTCGGACCTACAGTGACCGTGCACGCGTTCTACGTGAAGTACCTGCTGCCGATCTGGTTCGACGTCCAGTGCATCGAGCGCACCGGGGGACCCGAGCCCGACAAGCGCTGGCAGTACGTCTGAGGGGGAACACCGCATGACCGAGACCACTTCTACCGAGGAGCTGTTCCTCCCCGAGCCGCTGCCGCGGGAGGTGAAGTACACGGTCATCTCGGTCGACGACCACGTCGTCGAGCCGCCGCACACGTTCGAGGGACGACTGCCCGCGCACCTGCAGGACCGCGCGCCGCGCGTCGCCGACCGCGACGGCCTCCAGATCTGGGAGTTCGAGGACCAGAAGTTCACCCAGGTGGGGATGAACGCGATCGCGGGTCGCAAGCCCACGCAGAAGAAGGAGCCGTTCCGCTTCGACCAGATGCGGCCGAGCTGTTACGACGTCGACGCCCGTGTGCGCGACATGGACGTCAACGGCGTCTGGGCGGCGGTGAACTTCCCGTCGATGGTCACGGGCTTCTGTGGCCGCGTGTTCTTCAACGCCAACGACCCCGAGCTCGGGCAGGCGTGCATCCGGGCGTGGAACGACTGGCTCTTCGAGGAGTGGTACACGCCGCACCCGACGCGCATCATCCCGCTCGGCATCGCCATGCTCAGCGACTCCGACGCCGCGGTCGCGGAGATCCACCGCAACGCGGAGCGCGGCTTCACCGGCATCTCGATGCCCGAACGTCCGCACATGATCGGCCTGCCCAGCCTCTGGGAACGAGACCACTGGGACCCGATCATCCAGGCCTGCGTCGACACCGACACGGTGGTCTCGTTGCACGTCGGGAGCTCGGGCTCGGTGATGGGTCCCGAGGGGTCGCCCGGTCTGCAGATCGGTGCCACGCTCTTCGGCCAGCTGTCGCTCACGTCGGCCGCCGAGTGGCTGTGGTCGGAGTACGCGGTGAAGCACCCGACGCTGAAGATCGCGATGAGCGAGGGCGGCATCGGGTGGGTCGCGATGCTCATCGACCGGCTCGACAACCTCGTCGACCGCTCCGGTTACGGCCGCGGTTGGGAGGAGCGCCCCTCCGACGTGCTGCGACGCAACTTCTGGTTCTGCACTCTCGACGATCCGTCGACCATCGACACCCGCTACACCATCGGGGTCGAGAACATCATGGTGGAGACCGACTTCCCGCACGGTGACGGCACGTGGCCCGACACGCAGCTGGTGATCGAGAAGCTGTGGGGCCACATCCCGACCGACGAGATCCGGGCGATGTGCAGCGAGAACGCGGCCAAGCTCTACCGTCACCCGCTCCCCGAGGTCGTGCTGCCCCAGTAGTTCGCCGAGCGTCCACTCCGACTGGCAGCGGAGGAAGCTGCGGGCCTCGCGCGTAGGCTCTCCGCGAGTGGGCTCCCTCGGCCTCAAGCTGTCGCCGCAGAACTGCACGATCGAGGACCTCCGTGCGGTGTGGCGGATCGCCGACGACGCCGGGTTCGACCACTTGTGGGCGTTCGATCATCTCAATCCGATCTTCGCCGACGTGGATGGCGACGTCTTCGAGGGCATGACGCTGCTGGGTGCGATGGCCGAGGCGACCTCACGCGTCCGGATCGGCCTGATGGTCACCGGCAACACCTCTCGCCATCCCGGGCTGCTGGCGAAGATGGCGACGACGATCGACCACCTCTCCGGTGGGCGGCTCGAGTTCGGACTCGGCGCCAGTGGCGCCGAAGTCGAGCACACGATGCTCGGCATCCCGTTTCCCCCGCCCGGTGAGCGCGTCGAGCGGCTCGGCGAGGCGTTGGCGGTGTGTCGCAAGCTGTGGACCGAGGACCACGTCGACTTCGCCGGCCGCTACTACACGCTCGAGGACGCGGTCCAGAACCCCAAGCCGCTGCAGCACCCGCACCCGAGGATCTGGGTCGGCGGTGCGGGCGAGAGGTTGACGCTGCGCGTCGTCGCCGAGCACGCCGACGTGTGGAACGTGATCGGCTCGGTCGAAGACGTCGCCCGCAAGTCCGCGGTCCTCGACCAGCACTGCGCCGACATCGGCCGCGACCCGGCGACGATCGAGCGATCCGTCCAGCCGCGCTTCGAGCCCGCTGATCCGGGCGCCATGGTCGACGCGCTGCATGCGTACGTCGACGCCGGATTCACGGAGAACGTCGTGTACATCCCGCCGATCGACGACCCGGTCCGCGCCGCCGAGATCGCCGCTGAGCAGGTGCTCCCGGCATTTCGGTGAGCGGAGCGCGATCCTGTCTCGACGCGAGACGCCGACGAGCGCAGGCGTTCCCTTTCCTCGGCCGTCGAGTCTGCGATGCTACGGCCCGGAATGACGACCACCACCGACGCGTCTGACACGCCCGAGACGCCGAAGCCGCCCGACTCGACGTCGGAGACCAAGGCGTCACGCCTCGCCGCGTTTCGCGCCCACTCGTTCGGGCCCGCGTCGGAGCAGCCCTACCG
>DASUAS010000379.1:0-6906 GCA_035763625.1 Acidimicrobiia bacterium | reverse complement strand
GGCGCGCCTGCGCGGTGCGTTCATCAAACGGGCCAAGGAGCGCAAGCGCGACTACACCGTCGACTGGGTGCACCTGAAGCTCAACGACCAGGCCCAGCGCACCGTGCTCTGCAAGGACCCGTTCAAGTCGCGCGACGACCGCGTCGAGCGCTTGATCGCGAGCCTGTGACCCCACCCATCGCGAGGTTGCGTCACTTCGACGTGCATGACACGTACGAGTGACGCAACTTCGTAGCCTGACGCCATGCCGTCGTATCGGACCGGGGAGGTGGTGTCGCTGCTCGAGGCGCGTCCGGGTCTGCAGCGGGTGGAGGTCGACCTCGGCCACGGGCCCGAGCGGGCCTACGCGCTCACGCAGCTCACGGGGCCGGTGGCGCTCGGCGACCGCGTGGTGGTGAACACGACGGCGGTCGAGCTCGGGCTCGGCACCGGGGGCTGGCACGTCGTGCACTGGAACCTCGAGCGCGACGGGTGGAGCGAACCCGGCCCGGGCCACATCATCAAGGGGCGCTACACGAGCATCCAGGCCGACGTCGGAAGCACGGAGGAGCACCTCGAAGCGCTCGCCGAGGTCGAGACCATCGACGGCATGCCGGTCGTGGTCGCCGCGTTGCACAGCCAGCTCCCCGCCGTCGCCGCTGCGTTCAAGGCGTGCGCGCCCGGTGCGCGACTCGCGTACGTGATGACCGACGGTGCCGGGCTGCCGCTGGCGCTCTCCGACCTGGTGGCGTCCGTCCGCGACGCCGGCCTGGTCGACTGCACCATCACGTGCGGCCACGCGTTCGGCGGCGACTACGAGGCGGTGTCGGCGTTCTCCGCGCTCGCGGTGGCGCGCCACGTCGCCAACGCCGACGCCACGGTCGTGGTCATGGGCCCGGGCATCGTCGGCACCAACACCCGGCTCGGGTTCAGCGGCATGGAGGTCGGGCCGCTCCTCGACGCCGCCAGCGGCCTCGGCGGCGTGCCCATCGCGTGTCTGCGGGTCTCGTTCGCCGATGGACGCGACCGACATGTCGGGCTGTCCCACCACAGCGCGACCGCGCTGCGCATCGCCGCGCGCGACCGGGTGCAGGTCGCGGTGCCCGCGCTTCCCGCCGAGCAGGAGGCGCGCCTCCGACGCGATCTCGAAGCCGCGGGCATCGACCGTCGTCACCAGCTCGTCGACGTCGACGCCCCCGACGCGCTGGAGCTCTTCGCGCGGCACGGACTGCACATCGCGTCGATGGGTCGCCCTGCCGCCGCCGACCCCGCGCTGTTCCAAGCCGCGGCCGCGGCGGGCGCGCTCGCGGCCCGTCACGTGACCGCCTCTTCGGGCGATGGGCGAGCGGGTGGCTGACCGGCTCGAGCGCCTCGTGAACCTCACCGCGACGCTGCTGGAGACCCGACGGCCGCTCACGCTCGACGAGCTCTCCGAGCGGGTCGAGCCGCGCTACCCGGAGGAGCTGGCCGCGCGGCGACGTCAGTTCGAGCGCGACAAGGAGACGCTGCGCGAGCTCGGCATCCCGATCCGGGTCGAGACGCTCGACGGCTTCGGCGCCGAGCAGGCCTACCGGATCCACCCCGACGACTACTACCTCCCCGAGCTCGAGCTCACCGAGGCCGAGCTCGCCGCGCTGCACGTCGCGGTCACCGCGGTCCGGCTCGAGGGCGACGCGGGCCGGGAGGGCCTGGCCAAGCTCGGCGGCCTGGCCGGGGAGGGCGCCGACAGCCCACTGGCGCAGCTCGACGTCACCCCCGGGCTCGCCGCGCTCTTCGACGCGGTGAGCCGCCACGCGCCGGTCACCTTCTCGTACCGGGGCGACGTCCGTCACCTCGACCCCTACGGCGTCGTGCTGCGGTTCGGGCACTGGTACGTCGTCGGGCACGACCACGACCGGGAGGCGCCCCGGGCGTTCCGGGTCGACCGCATCGACGGTGAGGCCGAGCTGGGCCGTGGCGGCGCGTTCACGCCCCCCGAGGGCATCGATCCCGCCGACTACGTGCGGGCCGACCCGATGACCTACGGCGAGGATCAGCCCGTCGACGCGCACGTCCTCGTCGACGCGCCCCGGGCCGGGTGGGTGGTCGACCAACTCGGCGACGAGGCCGTCGTCGAGCGCCGGGCCGACGGTGCGGTGGTCGTCGCGCTGCCGGTCGTCAACCGGGCGGCGTTCCGCTCCTGGGTGGTCGACCTGCTCGACCACGCCGAGGTGCTCTCGCCTCCCGAGCTGCGCGCCGACATGGTCGCGTGGCTCGACGCGCTCGCCGGTGCGGAGCCGTCCCGGTGAGCCGCCCGCTCGTCGGCCCCCGGCTGCAGCGCGTGCTCGCGCTCGTGCCGTGGATCCTCGCGCACCCCGGCGTCACCATCGCCGAGCTGGCCACGCGCTTCGAAGTCTCGGAGCTCGAGCTCGAGCGCGACCTCGAGCTGCTCCCGATGTGCGGGCTCCCGCCGTACACCGCCGATCGTCTCATCGACGTCTCGGTGATCGACGGCGGCGTCGAGATCCGACTCGCCGAGTACTTCGAGCGTCCGCTGCGCCTTGCGCCCGCGGAGGGCCTCGCGCTGCTCGCCGCGGGGCGCGCGCTGCTCGCGGTGCCGGGATCGGATCCCAACGGCCCGCTGGCGACCGCACTGGCGAAGCTCGACGACGCCCTCGGCGCGCCCAGCCTCGCGGTCGACGTCGGTGCGAGCGACCAGCTCGAACGACTCCAGGACGCGGCCGCGTCCGACGAGCGGGTCGAGATCGACTACTACTCGTTCGCGCGCGACGAGATGACGACCCGGGTCATCGACCCGTGGCGGGTGTTCCACGCGTTCGGCACGTGGTACGTGGCGGGGTGGTGCCACCGCGTCGACGGGGAACGTCTCTTCCGCGTCGACCGCGTGCGCGCGGTGCGCGCCACCGGCGAGCGCTTCGATCCCGACACCCGCGGCGACGACGAGCTGCGCGACCTCGTGTACCACCCGAGCGCCGACGACCCGCGGGTGAAGCTGCGCCTCGCGCCCGCCGCCGAGTGGGTCGTCGAGAGCCACCCGCACGAATCGGCGACCCGCCGCAAGAACGGCTCCTGGGACGTCGTGCTGGCGGTGAGCGAGCCTGCGTGGCTCGAGCGCCTGCTGGTCGGCCTCGGCCCCGACGCCACCGTGGTGGCACCTCCCGAGCTGGTCGGGCTGGGCGCGAGCGCGGCGCGGCGGCTGCGCGCCCGGTACGGAACCACCTGAGTGGACGCTTCCGACCCGCGTCCGATTCCGCGCGCGCGATCTGCGAGGATGGGCGCCGTGGAGCAGCTGCGGTGACCGACGACGTCGAAGCCGCCACCGACGTCGAATCCCCCACCGTGGTCGAGCCGCAGGAGGGTCCCGCGCCGCTGCCGTCGGGGAACGGGAGCGACGGGAGCGGACCGCCGGATGGCGGTGACGTCGCGCCTCGGGGCAACAGCAAGCGCAACCCCAAGCGCGCCCTCCTCGAGTGGGGGATCCTGATCGTCGTCGCGATCGTCATCGCGATCGTCATCAAGACCTTCCTCTTCCAGGCCTTCTACATCCCGTCGGCCTCGATGGAGCCGACGCTCGAGGTCGGCGACCGCGTGCTGGTCAACAAGTTGAGCTACGACCTCCACGACGTCCACCGCGGCGACATCGTCGTGTTCGCGGCGGAGCCGAACACGGAGTGGCACCACGCGGGCATCGACGACCTCGTGAAGCGCGTCATCGCGCTCCCGGGAGAGACGCTCACCCAGTGCCGCCCCAACCGCGTGTGCATCGACGGGCGGCTGCTCGGGGAGAGCTACCTCCCCAAGGGCACCATCACCGACCTCCCGTCCAACCTCCCGTACATCACCAACGCGGCCGGCCACAAGGTGCTCGTCTGCGATGCCGACAGCCCCGAAGGCGGGTGCAAGGTCCCCGCGGGCAAGGTGTTCGTGATGGGCGACAACCGCACCAACTCCCAGGACGCGCGCGCCAACGGCCCGATCAAGGAGTCGAGCATCGTCGGGCGCGTCTTCCTGCGCATCTGGCCGCCCGGTCGCATCGGGCTGATGTGAACCTGGTCGCGCGGGCTAGAGCTTCCATTCGCTGACGGTCGCGACCATGCGCGCGACGTGGTCGGAGTAGACCGCGTCGACGTCCATCGCCAGCAGCTCGCGGAGGTGGCGCACCTCCTGGGCATCCCATCCGAACGCCCGGACGTCGAAGCGGTGGAACAGCCCGACGAGCCCCGCGGTCCAGTCGGACCGGTGCATGTTGACCACGCCGATCCCCATCTCGGCGAGTTGGGCCGCGTGGCGCTCCAGCGGGATCTCGACCTTGCGCCGCCGCACGGAGTGCACGAGGTGCGCCACCGGTGCCTGCTCGCCCAGCTTCACCAGCAGCGCCGGCTTCGACGAGCACAGCCACAGCCGCTCCAGCGCCCCCGCCTCCCGCGCCACCTCGATCACCACCTCCCCGGCGGCGGGGTCGTAGACGTCGAGCGACAGCTCGTAGTCGCCGCCCAGCTCGGAGTACAGGTCGGCGAGTCGGGGGACCTCCAGGTCCGCCAGCTCCGAGGCGGTGGTCTGGTTCACCCGCTTGCGCCGCCACCCCCGTTGGGCCACCGCCCCGTGGACCAGCACCACCTGACCGTCGGCGCTCAGCCGGGCGTCGGACTCGAGCCCGCGGGCACCGAGGGTCAGGGCCAGGCGGAACGCCTCGATGGTGTTCTCGGGGGCGTCGGCGCGGGCACCACGGTGGGCGAAGGTGATCGGGAGAGCCACGGCCTGATTGTTACCCGCGTCTCACCCGGGCCGTCGTCCTCAAGTGCGGCCGCCGTCGTGCCGATGGCTGCTCGCAAGTGGGCCACGAGCTATCTGGGAGGTGGGCCCGAGATGACCACGGTTCGAGCCCAGTGCCCGGGGTGCGGGGACGTGCAGCTGCACATCGACGACCTCACCGTCCGGGTGTGCCAGGACGACGACATCCCGAGCGCGTACCGGTTCCGGTGCCCGGGCTGCGAGCAGACCGTGCACCGTGAGGCCAGCCCTCGCATCGTGGACCTCCTCGTGTCCGCCGGCGCGCCGCAGGAGACGTGGCGCTGGCCCGCCGAGCTCACCGAGTTGCGCTCGGGACCGCCGCTGACGCCCGACGACCTCCTCGACCTGCACGTGCTGCTCGAGGACGACACCTGGTTCGACCAGCTCGTGGCCTTGGTCCGTTCCACTACTCCCGAGTAGCATCCCTCCGTGATGGCCGTCTGGGTGGTCGTGGTGGTGTTGGGAATCGGTGCCGCGGCAGCCGCGTACGCCACCCGCCGCCACGCCGACGACGTCGAGCCGTCGGTGAGGGAGTTCACCGAGTTCCGCGACGCGATCTCGCGCCAGGTCGCCGGGGTCCAGACCGAGACCCGCACCACCCGGCGCCACCTCGACCGCCAGCCGGTGGGCCGTCCGTCGTCCACCGACCCGCGCCGCGACGAACAACGGTCCTAGCGGCCCGCACGGGCCCCGAGCCGAGAGTCAGCGCTCGGTACCGGCGGGTTAGGCTGTCGTCGGGTCAGCCGGCGGAAAGGAAGCCCGATGCCCTCGCTCGGCCCGGCCGAGATCCTCGTGATCCTCGTGGTCGCGTTGCTCGTCTTCGGCCCCAACAAGATGCCCGAGATCGCCAAGCAGGTGGGCAAGGGCTTCCGCGAGTTCCGCCGGGTGCAACAGCACCTCAAGAGCGAGCTGCGCGACGTGGTGTCGGAGTTCGACTCGCCGAGCGCGTCGCCATCGGTCGAGCAGCAGGCGGTGCCGATGCTGCCGCCCAAGGACGACACCCCGGCGGAACGACCCGCCGCGTCGGGGCCGCCCGCGACGGACGTGACGGCTCCGCTGCCGAGCCCAGAGCCGGACGCACCGAGCGAACCCGCCTGATCCGTGCCGTTCCGCAACAAGCAGAGCAACCCGGAAGGCCGGATGACGGTCTTCGAGCACCTCGGGGAACTCCGCCGCCGATTGATCATCTGCATCGTCGCGGTGGCGGTCGCGGCGACGATCGTCTTCATCGTCGCCCCCGAGATCATCAGCTTCCTGGTGACCTTCTACAAGAACGCGACCAACGGCTCGCGCAACGCGCTCGTGTTCACGGGGCCCCTCGACGCGTTCGCGACCCGGCTCAAGATCGCGATGTACGGCGGCATCGTGCTGGCCAGCCCGGTGTGGCTGTTCCAGATGTGGCGCTTCATCACCCCGGGCCTGAACCCCAACGAGAAGAAGTACGCGATCCCGTTCATCGTCTCGTCGATCATCCTCTTCATCATGGGTGGGATCGTCGCCCTGCTCACCCTCGAGCCGGCGCTGAACTTCCTGCTCAAGATCGGCGGCTCCGACCTGAAGCCGTTGCTCACCGCGGACAAGTACATCTCGCTCGTGTCGCTGATGATCGTGGCGTTCGGGTTGTCGTTCGAGTTCCCCGTGGTCCTCGTGTTCCTCCTGATCGCCCGGGTGCTCACCACCGCGCAGCTGCGCCACTGGCGCCGCTACGCCGCGGTCATCATCGTGGCGTTCGCAGCCATCATCACGCCGAGCCAGGACCCGTACTCGCTGTTCGCGATGGCGATCCCGATGTACATCTTCTACGAAGGCTCGATCCTCATCGGAAGGTTCCTGAAACGATGACAGCGACATGAGCCCACAGCGCAAGGGGTCGAAGCGGGGCAGCGACTGGAAGCCGCCGCGGGATCGGCGCGAGGTCGTGGTCGCGGTGCTCGCGTCTCTCGCGGTGGTCGTGGTGACCGCGGCACTGGTGTGGTTCCTCCGGCCCAACCGCGACTCGGGGTCGACGTCGACGGTCGACACGACACCGGCGACGACGGTGGCGAGCGGCTCCGCCACCACGGTCCCGGTCACAACCCTTCCGGTCACGACCGCGCCGGCCGCCACGTCGACCCCCTGAGCCATCGCGTGGTGCGG
>DASUAS010000378.1:0-10605 GCA_035763625.1 Acidimicrobiia bacterium | reverse complement strand
CCATGGACGCGGAGGTCGGCCCCGCGCTCGACGCCCTCGTCGCGCGCGGAGACCCCACGGTGCGCGACGTCGTCGCGGTCTGGGTGCAGGCCCTGAGCGGCCAGCTCCGCGAACGATCCGGGCGCGACTTCCTGCGCATCGTCCCGCAGGTGCTCGACATGGTGAACCCCATCGTGCGGCGTGGCGCGACCGTGCGAGCATCGACCCAGTCGGGGCGAACGTTCGCCCTGCTCGACCAGTGCATGGCCGAGCTGCCCACACCAGTGCGCCGCGAACGCCTGGTCGCCTACTCGCTGATCCTCACGGCACTCTTCGCCGATCGCGCCGCACTCGTGGAGTCGGGCGACGACATCGCGCTCGACGACGACGCGTTCGCCGCACACGCGCTCGACGTCATCTGCGGTGCCGTCACCGCGCCCTCCAGCGTCGACACCGTGCGCTGAACGCAGCCAGCGTGTGGCATCGGGGCGGCGAACGCTCCGGTGACGGTCCCGGTGCCGAAGATTCCCGAGCGCACCGGTGCGGTCATGCAGCGGCGAGCCTCACCCATGCCGTGGTGCCCGGTACGGAGACCGTCGGATCGGCGAGTGGTTCACTCGCGAGCAGCAGCTCGCCGGCGGGGAGCGGCACGGGGTCGGTGCCGAAGTTGGTGAACGACGCCCATCGGTCGCTGCGACGGAACGACACGAGGGGACCGTCGTCGTCGATCCACGCGAACGTCTCGTCGAGCACGAGCTCGCGTCGGAGCGCGAGGGCGCGCCGGTAGAGCGACAACGTCGAATCGGGGTCGGCGACCTGGCGCTCCACCGCATAGTCCGCGAACCACGGCGGCTGGGGGAGGTGCCCGGGCCCCGGACCGAAGCCGAACGACTCGCCCGTCGTCGTCCACGGCAGCGGGACCCGGCAGCCGTCGCGCCCGGCGGTCGCCTGCGGATCGCGCAGGTACGACGGATCCTGCTTGCGCTCGGGTGGGAGCTGCGACACCTCGACCAGGCCGAGCTCCTCCCCCTGGTAGAGGTAGGTGCTGCCCGGGAGCGCGAGCGCGAGCAACGTGGCCGCTCGTGCCCGGCGCAGACCGAGCACGCGGTCTTCCAGCGCGGGATCACCGCCGGTGAGCAGCCAGTCGGTGGCGCTCGTGCCGGCCGGCAGGCCGAAGCGACTCGCGTGGCGCACGACATCGTGGTTCGAGAACACCCACGTGGACGACGCGCCGCTCTCCGCCGCGAGCACGAGGTTCTCGCGCACGATCGAGCGGAACTGCGCGGCGTCCCACTCGGCTTGGAGGAGGTCGAAGTTGAACGCCTGCCCGAGGCTCGTGGCGCGCGCGTACCGGACACGACGTTCGGGTGCGACCCACGCTTCGGCGACGGCGGCGAGCGGAGGCGAGTACGTGTCGAACAGCGCGCGCCACTCGGCGTAGATGTCGTGGACCTCGTCGCGGTCCCAGATCGGGTGTTCGCCAGGAGGGAACGTCGTGTCGCCCGGCGCAAGGCCGGCCATGAGCTCACCCCAGGTCGGCAGCGGCTCGGGGAGGTCCTTGGCGAGGAGGTTGGCCACGTCGACGCGGAACCCGTCGACGCCCCGGTCGCCCCAGAAGCGCAGGGTCTCGAGGAAGTCGTCGCGCACGTCGCGGTTGTTCCAGTTCCAGTCCGGCTGCTCGGGCGTGAAGAGGTGGAGGTACCACTGGCCGTCGTCGACGCGCGTCCACGCCCGGCCCCCGAAGAACGACATCCAGTCGGCCGGCGGTTCGTCGCGGTCGGGACCGGTGCCGTCGCGGAACACGTAGCGGTCGCGTTCGGGTGATCCCGCAGGGGCGGCGAGCGCGGCCCGGAACCAGGGGTGGTGGTTCGAGCTGTGGTTGGGGACGATGTCGACGATCACACGGATGCCGCGCGCATGCAGCGCGGCGACGAGCGCGTCGAACTGCTCGAGCGTCCCGATGCGCGGATCGACGTCGCGGTGGTCGTCGATGTCGTAGCCACCGTCGACCATTGCGGACGGGTAGAAGGGGCTCAGCCACACCGCGTCGACGCCGAGGCGTTCGATGTGGTCGACATGGGAGATGATCCCCGCGAGGTCGCCGATGCCGTCGCCGTTCGCGTCGGCGAAGCTGCGCGGATAGATCTGGTAGACGACGGCCGAGCGCCACCACGCGGCGTCGTCGCCAACTGCGGTCATCGCAGCATCCTCGCGCTCGACGCGGCGCGCGGTCGTCGTCAGGTGCCCCACCGGGTCAACGGGCTGGTGCTGGCCGAGCGAGCGGGACCGGGTCACCAGAGGTGAGCGCGGCGACGCGGTCGAACGAGCGCCTCACGATGGTGCGGAGGTCGCCGCGGCCTCCTCGCGCCAGCCACTGCTTGTACGCGTGGTCGAGCGTCGCCTGCCCGAGCGTGGCGGCGAGGCAATCGGCGTCGTTCGGAGCCGAACGTCCGGCGCGCGCAGCGAGGGTGCGTGCCACCTCGGCGCGGAAGTGCTCGATGCCCATGACGTAGCGGCCCTGGAGCACCGCGCTGTCCTGCATGGCCCGGTGGAACTGCACCGCCTGGGCGACGTCGTCGGGGCTCAGACGTGGTTGTGCGAGGTACGCGTCGGCGAACGCGCGCAGCGGCGGCTCATCCGGTGACATCCCGCGCAACGTGGCGAGGAACGGCTCGATGTCCATGTCGCGCGCGAAGAGCACGTCCTCCTTCCCCTCGAAGTAGCGGAAGAACGTGCGCAGCGACACGTTGGCTTCGCGACAGAGGTCGTCGACGCTGGTGTGCTCATAGCCTCGGGTCGCGAACAGTCGGGTCGCGGCGTCGTTCAGCGTCGTACGCGTCGAGAGCTTCTTCTGCTGTCGGCGGCCGCCCACCTCAGTCGGGGCATCGGGATCACGGAGCGGGAACACGGGCATCCTCTCCGACGACCTCCGCCCTCACCGCGTCGGTGTGCTGGCCGAGCGTGGGCGCCGGACCCAGGACCGACCGGCTGCGCGAGAACGTCGTGTACGCGGTGGCCCGTGGGTAGTCGTCGATCACGGCGTGGTGTCCCGTCGTGACCCACCCGTGCTCGACGCCCATCGCCCCGAGCGTCACGTGGCGGTCGGCCGCCTCGGCGGCCACTTCGACGCACGTCACCCCGGCCGCGCGCAGCTCGCGCTCGTGCTGCGCGCTCGGTGCCGAGAGGAAGCGCTGCTCCAGCATCGCCGCCGCGGCGGGGTCGTCGAGGTCGACGCCGGCGTGGGTCGCGAGCGCGTCGCGCTCCCCGTGGGAGAGCGCCGCGAGCATCACCCAGCCGTCGGCGGTGGGGTAGAGGCGGTGCCACGGCGCGAGCCCGAGGAGCTCGGGGTCGACGCCGGCAACCGTGCCCGTCCCGTCGTCGACGTTGCTGTCGGCGAGCGCGAGCGCGATCGTCGACAACATGGACGTGTGCAGGACGTTGCCGCCGCCCTGGCGGACCTGACCGAGGACACCGAGCGCGATCGCGGTACCGACACCCAGCGCGGCGAACCCGTCGGCGTTGGCGGGCCCCATCGCACCCGCAGCGAGTCGGATCGACGTGCGCTTCACCTCGTCGAGTGCGAGGTCCGTGCCGACCGGGAGGCACGACGCACCGCCGATGTCGCGCACCGCGAGGCCGGACGCCGCGCCCATGGTCGGCGCGAACGCGGGCTTGCGACCGCACGGAGGTCCGTTGCCGTAGCCGGGCGAGCTCACGTACACCAGCTCGGGGTTGATCGCGTGGAGATCGGCGGCGGTGACGCGCATCCGCTCGGCCACACCGGCCCGGTAGCCCTGCAGCACGACGTCGGCGCGGGCGATGAGCGCGTCGAAGACCGCGCGGTCGTCGTCGCGGTCGAGGTCGAGGACGACCGACTCCTTGCCGTGGAGGACCTTCACCCCGGCGACCTCGGGGAACGGCACGAGGTTGCGGATGGCGTCGCCCGCGGGCGGCTCGATCTTGACGACGCGTGCGCCCTGCTCGGCGATGAGGGTGGCGCCGAACGGCGCGGCGAAGAACGAACCGAGCTCCACGATGGTCACGCCATCGAGCGCGGGTGCGTCGCCGGTCGGCTCGCGTGGAGTCACGCTGGGGATCGGGGACGCGACGACGTCGGCGGCGCGGGCCGCGTCGGCGCCGAGTGCAGGTGGGGGCGCGAGAGCGAACGCGGGCCAGCGCTCGGAGCGCGCCAGTTCGGCGGGCATCAGCCGGCCGTGGTCGTCAGTGACGACGCGGGCATCGGCGAGCAACTGCGGGTGCTCGAGCGCGCTCGGCCCGGCGCGGAACGTGTCGGCCCACACGTCGGGTTCGGTGTCGAACACCGCGAGCCACTCGTCGACCGTGCGCGACGCCACCGCGGCGAGGAGCCGCTCCCAGAACGCGACCCGCTCCGCCGGGTCGTCGGAGAGTGGTGCGTCGCGCACCGCGCCGTCGTCGGGGTCGAGCCCACAGCTGCGCAGGAACGCCTCCCACAGACGGTCGGTGGTCTGTGAGAACTGGAGCCACTGCCCGTCGGCGGAGAGCGCGACCATCAGTCGGAAGACGAAGGGCGTGTTCGGCACGAGGTGGTCGACGTCGAACGGCGGTGCCGACTCGAACGCCTGCCCGTAGCGGTCGGCGAGCACGAGCAGCAGCCAGTTCCACGTGTCGTAGGCGAGGTACGAGTGCGCGAGCGAGACTGCGACGCCCTGCCCCACACCGCTCCGCTCGCGCTCCACCAGCGCGCCGAGCAGGCCCTGGAGCGCGTGGTGCGCGGCGGCGACGGAGCAGAACGGCGCGCTCACGAACGCGGGCCCGGGGCGGGAGGTGAGCAGCGAGAACGAGGTGGACGCGCCGATGGTCGCCATCACCACCGACTCCCAGCCCTTGATCCCCGCGAGCGGCGAGTCGTCGCCGAACGCGCTGATGCGCGTGTGCACCAGACGGGGGTTCGCGGCGCGCAACTCGTCGGCGTCGAGACCGAGGCGGGAGGCGACGCCGGTCGCCCAGCCGTCGACGAAGACGTCGCTGCGATCGACGAGGGCGCGCGCGAGCGCGCGATCGCCGTCGCGAGTCAGATCGACCTCGAGGCTGTGCTGGCCCCGGGCCCAGAACGACCACGCAGGGTGGACGCGCAGCCGCGACCCGCCGGGCGGCTCCAGCAACCACACCTCGGCACCTGCGTCGGCCAGCACCTGGCCCACGATCGCGGCGGGGAGGGCGTTGGCAGTGGTGACGACCCGGAGGCCGGCGAGCGGGAGCGGCGGCTGGTCGGGCACCTGGTGCATCCCAGCATTGTGCCAGTAGAGTGTCAAATTCTTCGAGCAGGAGCTGAGCCGTGACCTCTCGCGACGTGATCCACATCTCGACTGATTCGCACGTCACCGAGCCGATCGAGATCTATGGGGAGCGGGTCGATGCGGCGTTTCGGGGTCGGGTGCCGCGTATCGAGACGGTGGGCGACTGGCGGACGTTGCTGATCGAGGGTCTGGGGCCGCGCAAGCTGATGCCGGTGTCGGAGCGTGAGGTGGCGGTGGTGGGTGATTGGGACGCGGGGGACCGCTTCCGTGACCAGCAGCGCGACGGTGTGAGCGCGGAGGTGATCTTCCCGACGTTCGCGTTGCAGGCTTGTTACGCGTCCGACGATGCCGAGTTCCAACGGCAGCTGTGCCGTGCGTACAACAGCTGGGCGCTCGAGGTGTTCGACGACCACCGCCTGCTGCCGGTCGGGATGGTGTCGATGCTCGACATCGACGGCGCCATCGACGACGTGCAGGTCGTCGCCGCCCAGGGGTTCCGGGCGTTGTTCCTGCCCGCGCAGGTGCCGTCGCGCATGTACAACGATGCCGCCTACGACCCGTTCTGGGCCGTCGCCCAAGACCTCGGCCTCCCGCTCACGTTCCATTCCGGTACCGGCCACGAACCGCGTGTCGTGCGCGGTCCCGGCGGCGCGGTGATCAACTACCTCATGGGCGCACAGCTCGACGGACCGATGGTGATCCTCACCCTCGCCGCCGGTGGCGCCCTCGACCGCTTCCCCGAGCTGCAGGTGGTGACGGTCGAGACCGGCGCGTCGTGGTTGGCGTGGATCATGACCCAGGCCGACGCGATCTACGCCGACCACAGCATGTACGCATCACCCAAGCTGTCGCTCGAGCCCAGCGAGCTCATCCGCCGTCAGTGCGCGGCCACGTTCATGTACGACCCGGTCGCGATCAACAACCGTCACGTCACCGGCATCGAGACGCTCATGTGGGGCAACGACTACCCCCACCCCGAAGGCACCTGGCCGCACTCACAGCAGGTGAACGCCGACCAGTTCCACGGCGTCGACCCAGCCGAGGTCGACGCCATCGTCGCCGGCAACGCCGCCCGCGTCTTCGGCTTCGACCTCGACCACCTCGCCGAGCTCCAACCCGCCCCCGCCTGACCCCACCCACGTTTTGGCGCCCTTCGGCAGCGACAGAGCCCGCCGAACGGTGAGAGAAGCCGGGAGGGGACGCGCATAGCGTGGACGTCGTGTCCAGCGTCGCGGTCGTCCTGGCCCACCCGCTGGTCCCGAGCGAACCGACTCACGAGGTCGGGGTTCGCGATGAACAGCGTCGTTGGCGATCCACGGGCCCTCGAAGAGCTCGCGGTAGGAGCTACGCCACTGGTGGGTTCGACCCTTGCGCCGCGCGTGGGTGGAACGAGGTCGTGTCGCTTGCGCCGTCCCCGAGAAGGGGCCTCACCGCGCCCGGCCCGTCTTGTCGGTCGCTTCGGGCTCCCATCCTGCCGGTACCGTCACCACAGGTCGTACGGCGTGATGGAACAGGTGGTGGCTGACGCGGCTGAACACCAGCTCGCCCGGAGTGTCGCGTGCGGTCATACCGATGACAGTGAGCGCAGCCTCATTGCCGCGCTCCGCGTCGAGCAGAGCTTCGGCAGCACGTCCGACCTCGAGCCGAGTCTCGTACCGGACGTCCCCGCCCGGACGGGTTCGGTCCACTCTCCGCGCAAGCGACGGCGGAGCTCCTTGCCGATCGGATCGGTGTTGACCTGAGCAGCGTTGAGCTCCCACTCGTAGCTCGAGGACACGACAAACACCACGATGAGCTCTGCGACTCTCCGCCGAGCGTGGTGTACCGCCCAGCCAACGCCGCCACCGGAGAACTCCTCCGAGCCCTCACCATCGACCCACGAACGCCGATCAAGGCACCGGCCGACCACCGGGACGCGCGCCCCGCACCCCAACCGGGAAACGCACGGACACCACGTGCGCATGTCCTGACAGATCACGTTGCGCCCTCGGCAGGATTCGAACCTGCGACGCACGGTTTAGGAAACCGACGCTCTATCCCCTGAGCTACGAGGGCGGGGGGATGTGACGAACGCGATCACATCCTGCCATCACGCTATCGGCACCAGGGTGGACGCCCTCTACTTCGTGTCGGCGAGGCGCAGCAGGCGGCTCGCGTTGTCGTGCACGACCTTGACCAGCTCGTCGTCGTCGAGCAGCGACGCGAACGAGCCGATCGTGTCGACCGAGTTCGGCCACGTCGAGTCCTGATGCGGATAGTCGGTCTCGAACACGAGTTGGTCGACGCCGATCGCATCGCGGGCCGCCAGCCCGGCCCGGTCGTCGAAGAACGCCCCGTAGACCTGTCGCATCGACCGGCTCGGCGGATCGGGCAGCTTCTCACGCAGCGCCCACACCTCCTTGGCCCAGATGCTGTCGGCGCGCTCGAGCACGTAGGGGATCCACCCGATCTGGCCCTCGGCGAAGCAGATCCGCAGGTCGGCATGGCGCACGAGGATGCCCGAGAGGAGCCAGTCGGTCAGCGCCATCACCGACGTGAGGAACACCAGAGTGCCGGTGACCGCGGGCGGCGCGTCGGGCGACGACGTGAGCCAGTGCGAGCCGGAACCGATGTGCATGAAGATCGCAGTCCCCGTCTCGTCGCACGCGCCGAAGAACGGTTCCCACGCACCCGAATGGATCGTCGGGAGCCCCAGCTTGCCGGGCAACTCCGAGAACGCCACCGCGTGCACGCCGCGCGCCGCGTTCCGACGCACCTCGTCGGCGGCGCGGTCAGCATCCCAGAGCGGCACGATGCAGAGGGGTACCAATCGGCCGCCCGATTCACCGGCCCACTCCTCGACCATCCAGTCGTTGTAGGCACGCACGCACGCGAGCGCGAGCTCCTTGTCGGCGCGCTCCGCGAACACCTGGCCGCAGAAGCGGGGAAAGGTCGGGAAGCACAGCGACGCCTGCACGTGGTTGCGGTCCATGTCGGCGAGGCGAGCCTTCACGTCGTAGCAACCCTCGCGCATCTGGTCGAAGCTGATCGGGCCCATCCACCACTGCGACTCGTCGTATCCCGCGCACGCGTTGAGCATCTGGTGACACCACTCGAGGTCTTCGTAGACCCACCAGTCGGTCGTCGGACCATCACCACCTTTGCGGAACACCTGGTTGCCCTCGACCCACTCGACGGAGGAGCCGTCGCGCACCACCCGTGGGCCGCGGTCCCGGAACCGTTCGGGCAACCAGCTCTGCCACACGTGCGGGGGCTCGATCACGTGGTCGTCGACGGAGACGATCCACGGCACATCCCGGGGATCGTGCCCGGTCATCCGAGTTCGATCCACGACGTCTTGAGCTGTGTGTTCTCGAGCACGCTCTCCATCCCCGAGTCGCGCCCGTACCCGCTGTCCTTCACGCCGCCGAACGGCATCGCCCAGTGGATCTTGCGGTACGTGTTGACCCACACCGCGCCCACGTGGAGGTCGCGCACGAACCGGTGGGCGCGGTCGAGGCGCTGGGTCCACACGCCCGCGGCGAGGCCGTACCGGGTGCCGTTGGCGAGCGCCAGCGCGTGATCGTCGTCGCGGAACGGGATGACCGCGGCGACTGGCCCGAAGATCTCCTCTTGGCAGACGCGCAGGTCGGTGTGCGGCGCTCGGAGCAACGTGGGTTCGACGTAGTAGCCGTGCGCCAGCGACGACCCGTCCGCGAACAGTTCGCCGCCTGAGCGGCCACCGACGAGCAGCTCGGCCCCTTCGTCCTGACCCAGACCGATGTAGCCGCGCACCCGTTCGAACTGCTCGGCGGAGACGATCGGGCCCATCGTCGTGGCGTCATCGAGGGGCGGGCCCAGCACCACGCTGCGCGCATGCGCGGCGATGCGCTCGACCATCTCGTCGGCGATCGACTCGTGCACCAGGATGCGAGAGCCTGCGATGCAGGTTTGACCGGCGTTCCCCGTGAACACCGACATCGCGGTCACGCCGGTCGCCGCGGCGTCGAGATCCGCGTCCTCGAACACGATGTTCGCCGACTTCCCCCCGAGCTCGAAGTGCAGGCGCGTGAGCGAGGGGGCGGCGCGCTCGGAGATCACGCGCGCGGTGTCGGTCGAGCCGGTGAAGCTGATCCGGCCGACGCGCGGATCGCGCACGAGCGCGTCACCCGCCTCCTCGCCGAGACCGGCCACGACGTTCACCACCCCGGGAGGGAGGCCCGCGTCGTCGAGCAGCTCGCCCAGACGCAGCAGCGAGCACGACGCTTGTTCGGCGGGCTTGAGCACCACCGTGTTCCCCGCGGCCAGCGCGGCACCGAGCTTGGCGCACGCGATCGACAACGGCGCGTTCCAGGGCACGATGATCCCCACGACCCCGATCGGCTCTCGCAACGTGAAGTTGAAGCTGCCGGGCGCGATCTGCACCGTGTCACCGCTGATCTTGTCGGCCGCCCCCGCGAAGTAGTGGAGCATCTCGGTGCACGCGGGAAGGTCGAAGAGCGTGGTCTCCACGATGATGCGACCGTTGTCTCGCGTTTCGAGCTCCGCGAGCTCGGTCGCGTGCGCGCGGAGCGTCTCGGCCAGCGCGCGGAGGTGGCCCGCGCGCGCGAGTGCGGGCAGCGGCTGCCAACGCTGCTCGAATGCCGCGCAGGCCGCGTCGACCGCCGCGGCCACGTCGGCCGCGTCGCTGCGAGGCACGGTTGCCCACACCGCACCCGTCGACGGGTCGACGCTCTCGAGGATGGCACCCGACCGGGCGGGGACCCGCCGGCCGTCGATCACGTTCTCGAACGATGCGGGAGCGCCCATGGATACACCGTAGAAGAGGCGAGACGACGTCGTCGTCGACTCGGGCCCGGTGAAGATCGGGCGCGACCATGGTCTCGTGACCGCGATGTCACCGCCTCCCGATCCCGTGCTCCCGATCCCGTGGCCCTGAGCACCGAGGCGACCGCGGCCGAGGACGCACGTCGCATCGCCGCCGCGCACCACCTCGGCCGGGAGCTCGTGCTCGAGGCGGCGCGCCTGGAGGCGCACGAACGCGGGCGCCAACGCCGGCACCGTGCCCGCATGCACATGCTGGTGGCCGATCCGGCGGCGGCCGACTTCGCGGTGCACCTCACCGACGAGATCCCTCGCATTCCCGATCCCGACGTCGCGGCCCGACGCTTCTCGCACCTCGTGGCCGACGCCGACCTGCGGGGCTTCACGCGCTCCGAGCGGTGGCTGCTCCGCGCCGGAGCCATGGTCGCCCCGCGGCTCCCACGGCTCGTCATGCCGCTCGTCATGCGGCAGCTCCGAGCCGACGCCTCCGCCGCCATCGTCCTCGGTGACGATCGTGCGTTGCTGCGCCGGCTCGTGGCCCACC